>CAZEJZ010000123.1:0-7495 GCA_964512415.1 uncultured Opitutaceae bacterium | reverse complement strand
AAACGCGTCCTCTGCCGGAGTGGACGCGACCGTCGGTGGCGGTCCTGCCAGCGTGGCCGTGGCCGCGGTGGGCGCAGCGGGTCCGAGGACGGTGGCGGAGGCCGCGTCCCGAGCGCATGCCGTGCTGACCCGTCTGTGCGACGACGTGGGAGGGCGTCTGACGGGTTCGCCGGCGGATCGCCGGGCGATCGAGGCGCTGATGTCTGAGCTTCGCGCCCTTGGCTTGGAGCCCGAGCGGGAGCCATTTCGTATGCCAGGCTGGGAACGTCGGGAGGACCGGGTCGACCTCCTCAGTCCCTTCGGTCGACGTCTGCGCGTGGCGGCGCTGGGCTACAGCCAGCCGCATGCGCCCTTCGAGGCGGAGCTGGTTGACCTGCGGGACGGTCGGGCCGCGGACTATCCTGCGGAGAGTGTCGCCGGCCGCGTCGGATTGATCAATCCCGGCACGCCGCTGCAGACGGTCGAATTTGTCCGCATTGCCGCCGAGCGCGGGCTCGGGGCGATTCTCTTCATCAATCGCGAAGGGGGAGGCCAATTGCTGGCGCGAGCGGGTAGCTTCACGGGGGCGCCGCTGCCCGTTCCGGTGTACTCGATCACTCAGGAAGAGGGGAACTGGTTGCGCCGCCTGCGGGAGCGCGGGACGGCGGTGCGGCTCCGGGTGGAGACCCGCTCGCGGTGCCTCGAGGTGGAGACGGCCAACGTGGTCCTCCGCTTTCCCGGGCGCTCGTCGGAGCGCATCGTGGTCGGTGCGCATGTCGATAGCTGGGACTTGGGGCAGGGGGCCTTGGACAACGGTCTCGGGGTCGCGCAGCTCGTTGCCCTCGCGGACTTCCTCCGCGGTCGGGAGCTGGCGCGGACCGTCGAACTGATCTGGTTCAACGGTGAGGAGCAGGGCCTGTGGGGATCCCGGCACCAGGCTACCCGCCTCGGCGACGACCCGATCGTGGCGATGATCAATCTGGACATGGTGGGTGTGCCCATTGCCGTGAACGCGCTGGGCGACGACACGCTTGTGCCGTTCCTGGAGCGTTGGAACGACCTCCGCGGTGCCAGGCGCCTGCCCACCGGCGTGCAGAACATCAACTGGTTTGGCAGCGATCACACCCCCTATCAACTCGCCGGCGTGCGTGCGATCACGTTCAACGCGCCGATTCCCCGCGAGTCCGTGCGGTACTATCACGATCTGGCGGATACGATCGACAAACTGCCGGAGCAGATCGTCGTGGATTCGACGGGGGTGATCGCGGACCTGCTCCTCGCGCTCGCGTCCGACACGTCGCTGGGTGCATGGCGCCGACCGCCGCTGGAGACCGAGTTGCTGTTCACGCGGTTCGGCTTGGAACGACGGATGCAGACGGTCGGTTTCTGGCCCTTCCCCGGTCGCTGAGCCATGAATGTGCGTCGACTCCTCGCCTGGCGGCCGATCCTCGGCCTTGTGGGTGCGATCTGGTTCACGGTGTTGGGAACGGCGGCGGCGACGTCTCCCTCGGTGCTCGTCATCGGTGGCAGCATGATGAACGGCGACCACTTCGCGGATGCGACGCTGCCGGTGATGCGCGAGCACTTTCGCGGCTGTCGGACGGTGGTGCTGGTGCTGCATGCCTCGCACCCGGCGGACCGCGACCGGACGGAGGCGCGGTTGCAGCGGGCTTTCGCGCACGTGGCGGGGATCGCGGCGGAGTCGCTGCATCATCTGGACGACGCGGAGGCGCTGCGTCGGTTGCGCACGGCTGACGGCATCTTTGTCGGAGGCGGTGAGACGTTCGTTCTCCTGCGTGAGCTGTACCGCACCGGCCAGTTGGAGGTGATCCGCGAGCGGGTGCGTGCGGGTGTGCCGTACGCGGGATCGAGCGCGGGAGCGAATGTCGCCGGACAGCGGATCGGCACGACGAATGACTTCCCGGTGGCGGACATTCCCACGCGCGAGGCGCTCGGAATTTTTCCGGCGGTGATCAATCCGCACCACCCCGTGCCCACCTCGCCCGATTTTGCGGCGCGGGCGGGCAAGATCCAAGGTTACCTCCGATTCAATCCATCGGAGACGGTGTTCGCGCTGGGCGACGCGTCGATGGCGCGATGGCACGGGGGACAGGTCACCTTCGCGGTGGGCTTTGGCCGTGTGTACCGCGCCAGCGGGATAACGGAACTGACGGCCGGGCAACGCGTCGAGGGCCTTCCCTGATGCGACGGCGCGGCCGCGGCAATTCGCTCGGAGGATCGCGGCGAAAAATGCGCTTGCACTTCCGCGGCGCTCCTTCCTTTTTCTTCCTTCCGTCACGCAGCCGTAGCTCAATTGGATAGAGCATCTGACTACGGATCAGAAGGTTTGGGGTTCGACTCCCTACGGCTGCGCCACTTTCAAACGAAAAACCCCCGGGACCTTGAGGTCGCCGGGGGTTTTTCTTTCGGAGTAAGACCGAGTCGACGCCGCGGTGGAGGAGCGTCAGAAGTTACGAACGTATGTCGCGCCGGTCTCGTCGATGAAGACGAGGTTGTTGGTATTGATCTCCTTTAGACGGAGTCCGATCGTGTGATCGACGACATCATTGAGTCGGTAGACGCGCTCGTTCATGAGGACCTTCGGATCGGTGCCGGAGGCGCGGATGCCGGAAATGCGGAGGGCGTCGACGATGGCGCTGGAGCGGGAATTCGGGGGAACGAAACCGGCCTCTGACGCCGGCACGTCGATGTGCAGAGCGCCTTCCCCAGTGCCCTCTTCGGTCGCGGCGGGAGCGGACTGGCCTGGCTTGGCGGCTCCGGCAGTCGGCGAGGTGTCGTCGGGCTTCTTATCCGCCATCTTCACGTCAAACACGAACGACGCGACGCCGCCCACCGGGGTGGGAGTCACCACCGCGCTGCCGGGGGTCGCGGGCGTTCCGGCGGTGGTCGCCGCAGGAGTGCGGGTGGGCTCGGGCTGGCTGGTGCCCGTGACGGACGGGGCGGTGCCGGTGGTCGGCGCCGTCGTGGGGGTGGCAGGCGTTGCCGATGGAACGGCCTTGGCCGAGCCGACGACCAGAGGGGCCGGCGTATTCGTGGATTGAGACGAGGGACCAATCAGGATCCAGAAGCCGGCGGCGACTACGCCGACGATGACGAGGCACACCACTCCCACGATTACCAGCGTCTGCGCAGGCATGGGCTGGCTGCGCTTCACGACCCGCCGCGGAGGCGCGGACTCGGGAGAGGGTGGAGATCCCGGAGGAGAACTAGGGGAAACCTCCTGGGTCCGCTGTCTCTGGGCTTTCTTTAGGGCTTCATTGATCAGGCTCATGCTCAGCGGATCGTTTGGTACGGGGTAAATCGGCTCGTTTCAGAGTTTGAATGACAACAAAGAGCGGAAAATCGGATGGGCGGGAGCGCCGGGGGGGCCACCGATTGATTATTCCAGGAGTCGCCGCATCTCTCGGGCGGCTCGTCGCATATCCTGCCATGCCACTTTGTCGGAATCACGGAGATAGGCCGCCATCAGTGCTTTGTCACAAAGGTCATTCACGACCCGTGGGATGCCGCGCGAAAGCCGGTGTAGTTCCCACAGCGCCCACCACGTGAAGTACGGGCGACCCTGACTTCCCGCCAGCGAAAGGCGATGATGCACGTAATGAGTTAGATCCCCTAGAGAAAGCGGTTTCAGCTCGTAGTGAATCAAGATCCGCTGGCGCAACTGTCTCAGTTCCTGCCGCCCCAAAATCTCCTTCAGCTCGGGCTGCCCCATGAGCACGATTTGCAAAAGCTTCTGTTTGTCGGTTTCCAGATTTGAGAGAAGACGGACCTGCTCAAGCACCTCAAAGGAGAGATTCTGGGCCTCGTCGATGATGAGAACGATGTCCTTGCCCTCGTCGATCCGGGAGAGGAGCCGGCGGTTGATTTGGGTGACGAGTTCGTGCGGGGTGCGCGACGGCCGCCGGTCTCCCAGTTCCCGCAGGATCGCGCGCAGCATGTCGGTCTCGGAGAGCCTCGGATTGAGGATCAGCGCGGTATCCCAGTACCTCGGATCGAGTTCGTTGAGGAGCCGTCGGCACAACGTCGTTTTGCCGCAGCCGACCTCGCCGACCAGCACGATGAATCCCTTGCGCTCTTCGAGACCGAACTTCAGGTGCTGGAGGGCATCCAGATGGGTCGGACTGAGGTAGAGGAATTTGGGGTCCGGGGTGATGCTGAAGGGCATCTCGGCGAACCCATAGAAGCGCTGGTACATTCGGCGGGGGGAGTCGGACGAGAAGGAAACGAAAATTCCTGCAGCGCAGAATTTACAGATGCGACCGTTTGGTATCTAAGAGGGGTCGTCTTGAACCTGAGAAAGATCATAATCGGCCTCTATCTCGTGCTCTTTATAGGCATTGGGGTGACGTCGGCTGGTTTCTTCTTTCAAACCCGGCGCGAATTCGAGCAGTTGCGGTTGCAGGAGGCGCGGACGCGCGCCCGGCTCGTGGAGTTGCAGGCCCGGCTCGCCGATCAGGAGCGCACGCTGCAGCGGTTGCGCGAGGACCCGGGCTACGTGGAGCGCGTCATCCGTCGCCGTCTGCTGTACGCCAAGCCCGAGGAGGCCGTCTTCCGCTTTCCGACGGAGGATTGATCGCGGGCCGTCGCGCCGCGGTGTTTGGGCTTCCCCGCCTCTCGGGCAGGGCCTTTGCTGACGCCGATGCAGTCGCTTATCGATGCCTTTCGCCGCGCCGGTCAGGGGCACGTCTTTTCCTTCCTCGACCGTCTCGGCCCCGCCGAGCAGTCGCAGCTGTTCGCGCAGGCGGCGGAGGTAGATCTGACCGAGTTGGGGAATCTGACCCGGACTCTGCTCGGCGGCGCGGTGGCGACCGACCTCGGCGATCTGACCCCGGCGCCGTATGTCCCCCTTCCGGGAAACAGAGGTGAATCCGAAAAGTGGATACAAGCGCGGGCGGCCGGCGAGGAGGCGCTGCGCGCGGGCCGCGTCGCGGCGTTCACCGTCGCGGGAGGCCAAGGCACGCGGCTCGGTTTCGACGGCCCCAAGGGCACGTATCCAGTGACGCCGGTGCGCCGGCGCCCGCTGTTCGCGGTCTTCGCCGACAAGCTCCGTGCGGCGGAGCGGCGCTACGGCCGCCGGATCCCGTGGTTCATTCTCACCAGCCACCAGAATCACGAGGCCACCGAGGCCTTCCTGGCGCGGAACGGCTGGTTCGGATTGAGCGCCGAGCAGGTGCTCTGCCTCCGCCAAGGGCGGATGCCGGCGGTGGATCCGAGCGGACGGATCCTGCTGGAGACGCCCAGCTCCCTCGCGCTCTCGCCCGACGGACACGGCGGATCGCTGCGCGCGCTCGAGCGGGCGGGGGCCTTCGACCGCATGGAGGCGGCGGGCAATGATGTCATCAGCTACTTCCAGGTCGACAACCCGCTGGTGCGGGCAATCGATCCCGCCTTCATCGGCTGGCATCTCCTCGCCGGCTCGGACATGTCGAGCAAGATGGTGCCCAAGGCCTATCCGGAGGAGAAGGTGGGACTGTTCTGCCGGCAGCGCGGGCGCACCTGCGTGATCGAGTACTCCGACCTGCCGCTCGAGCGTCAGCGCGAGGTCGATCCGGCGACCGGGAGGTTACGCTTTCTGGCAGGCTCGATCGCGATCCATCTGTTCTCGCGCGACTTCGCGCGACGGGTTGCGCGCGGCGAGGGTGGGAGGGCGCTCCCTTTCCATCGCGCGGAGAAGAAGGTGCCGACGATTGATTCCGAGGGGCGGCCGGTCCAGCCCGACCGGCCCAATGGAATCAAGTTCGAGATGTTCGTTTTCGACGCGCTGCCCTTCGCGGCGAATTCACTCGTCGTGGAGACCGATCGCGCCGGAGATTTCGCGCCGGTCAAGAACGCGGACGGTGTTGATTCCCCCGCGACCTGCCGCGAGGCGCAACTGCGGCTCTTCGCCGGCTGGCTGCGCGCCTGTGGGGCGGAGATGCCGGTCGATGCGGACGGCAGGCCGCCGTTCCCGATCGAGGTTTCCCCGCTCTTCGGGGATGACCTTGCGTCGTTTGCCGAGTCCTGGCGGCGTCTGGAGCCCAAGCCGTCACCGATTCCGCCCGGGCTTTGCCTTGGCGCCGATTCTTGAGTAGCGTCCCGATCGAACCCGCCATGACACCGATTCCTCCCGCCGTCGCCGCCGCCGTGGCGGCCGGCCAGTTGCTCCCCAGTGCCGCGGAGAACCTCGCCGCCTGGCTCTCCGCCGACTTGCCGGCGTGGGCCCGCGAGAGCATCGCCGAGTTGCTCGAACGCGAAGCGTGGAACGAACTCAACGACCGCTTCTACCGTTACCTCGAGTTCGGGACCGGAGGAATGCGGGGCCGCACGGTTGGAGTCGTGGCGACGGCGGCCGAGAGGGGTACCGGACCTTCGCCGGCGCATGCGGCCGTGGGTGCGAACGTGCTCAACGACTTCACCCTCGTGCGGGCGACCGTCGGACTGTACCGACACGTATCGGCTCACCTGGCCGCGCAAGGCCGCGCGGAACGCCCCGCCCTCGTGGTCGCCCACGACGTCCGGCACTTCTCCCGCCGCTTCTGCGAACTCGCCGCCGGCACCTGGACGCGGATGGGCGGGCGAGCGTTCATCTTCGACGGGCCTCGCTCCACGCCGCAGCTCAGCTTCTCCGTCCGGCACCTCCGGGCCCACGCGGGAGTCGTGATCACCGCCAGCCACAATCCGCCTCATGACAACGGCTTCAAGGCCTACTTCGACGACGGCGCCCAGGTGGTGCCGCCGCACGATCAGGCCATCGTTGCTCAGGTGAACGCCGTCTCGCTCGCGGAGGCGGGAGGCTTTCTGGACGCGACGCTCGACGGCGTGACGGTGCTCGGCGCCGAAGCCGATCAGGCCTACCTCGCCGTGGCGGCGCGCGCGGCGATCGACCCGGCGTTGTTTCCGTCGGCCCGTCTTTCGGTGGTGTTCACTTCCATCCACGGCACGGGTGGAGTCTCGACCCTTCCCCTGCTGCGGGGTGCGGGGATTGAGGTCCATGAGGTTGCCAGCCAAGCCGCCTTCGACGCGCGCTTCCCAACGGTCAAGTCACCCAACCCGGAGAATGCCGAGGCGCTCGCGGCCGGGGTGGCGCTGGCGGACCAACGCGGCATCGACGTGGTGCTCGCGACCGACCCGGACTGCGACCGCATGGGCGTCGCGGTGCGTTCCCGCGAGGGGCGCATGGAGTTGCTCACCGGAAACCAGATCGGCGCCTTGCTCGCGGACTACCGTCTGAGGCGCTTGAAGGACCTCGGGTGGATCCCCGCGCAGGGCAGCGCGCGGGTGGCGATCATCAAGACGTTTGTGACCACGCCTCTGCAGGACGCCATCGGTCGGCGGCACGGCGTCAAGGTCATCAACACGCTCACCGGCTTCAAGTGGATCGCCGAGAAGCTGCGTCGCTACGAGGACTGCCTGCGGGCGGCGATGCCGGCTCCCGATGGGAAGCCCCTCGCGTACGACGAGATTCCGCTCCGCGAGCGGGCGCGCCTGCTCCAGCAGCACAGCACGTTCTTCGCGT
>CAZEJZ010000122.1:0-7547 GCA_964512415.1 uncultured Opitutaceae bacterium | reverse complement strand
ATTCAGCAACCCAGACCGGACAAAATAGCAAGTCGGATGACACCATTGATAAGGTGGGTCAGTCACCGCCTGGAAGGCGTAGTCAACCTCCAGAACGCCGACGTAGCGGGCACCCACCTGACCACGGAATTGGTCCTCAAACTCACGCCGAATCACAAAGAGGACCCGTGTGAATCCCGCCCGGCGGGCATCGAACACGGCGTAGTCCAGGACCGTCTCGCCGGCCGGCCCCACCCCGTCGAGTTGTTTCAGTCCCCCATAGCGGCTGCCCATGCCCGCCGCCAGGATCACCAGGGTCATGCGCATCGGGACAACGGCCCCGCTCAGTGCGCGGTCTTCGTGGCAAAGAACGCCTTCGCCTCCGCCACCAAGCGATTGGGATCGGCCGCGAACGCCTTGCTGTCGGTCTCGATCGCCATCACGCCGGACCATCCGGAACGCCGCACTTCAGCGAACAATCCGTCGTAGTTCGCATGCCCGCGCCCAATCTCCGTGTCCACCGCCACAACCTTTCCGTCCACCACGTCGCGAGTCTTGTCCTTGAAGTGAATGTCGAAGACCCGCCCGTCGTAACTCCGGAACACGTCGGCGGCATCGAAGCCCGCCGCCGTGATCCAGCCCACATCGAGGCAGACCCCGATGCGCCGATCCCGCGCGGCCAGAACCTTGCGAACCGTCGCCGGATCACCATAGACCGTGCCGGTGCCGTGGTTGTGGATCGCGAGACGGATGTCGTACTCCTTCACGAGTTGCTCAAGATTGTCCCACTCGGCCTGATCGCGCGGCTCCACGACGATCAGCTTGATTCCCACCAGGCGCGCGAACTCGAAAAGGCGGCGATTCTTCTCCTTGTCGAGCGAGGTGGACGCGACGCCGAAGGTGTAGGCCACGAGACCGTTCTGGTCGAGAATCGCCTTCTTGCGCAGGGTTTCCTCCCGAGGCGCCAGCGGGTCCATGTGCGCCGCGATCAGCTGGAGATGACGGATGCCGTGCTTCACCGCGAAGCGCACCACCTCGTCGAAACTCATGTTGCGACAGGTCCACGTCTGCAGCCCGAGCGTCGGGCCGGCCGGCGTGTCGGCGGCAGCGCCGCGGGCCAGCGGGAAAAGGCTGAGGGCGAGAGCGAAGGAGAGCAGGGAGCGCAGCATAAGGGGAAGGGATCTCTGGAAGACTCGCCCGCACCGCCCGCGCTGTCCACCCCGTTTCCGGTGCGCAACGGCCACTAGCCCTGCGGAAATTCCCATCCCGCGCGATACGTCCGGCCGAGGAGGGCGTCGGCGGCCGCGTCGCCGACCACGCGCTCGCCAGCCCCATCCCACTCGAGGCTGCGTCCGCACCGCAGCGAGACCATGCCCAGCAGCGCCAAACTGCTGGAAACATGGAGGTCCGCGAGATCGCAGACCGGCTTCCGTCCGGTCCGGATCGCCTCGAGGAAGTCGGCCCAGAGCTCTCGGATGTTCTGGCCGTCGGGCTGACCGAGTTGCGCCGCCTCGCGCACGACAGTCGCCTTCGGATCATTCGGGTAGAACACCCAACCATCCCGCCAACCGAGGTGCAGGACACCCTTGGTGCCGTGGAAATGGCAACCCACGCTTTCACCCTGGAAGGCACCGTTGCCGCCGAAGCGGCGATGCTCCCACATCACCGTGAAACGCGGGAACCGGTAGGTCGCGATCTGGTGGTCCGGCGCATCGGGGGTCTGCGCCTCCGGCGTGAGCACGGCCGGACCCGCGATTGGCCGCCCGCCGGTCGAGAAGATCTGCGTCGGGTGACCCTCCCCGGTGATCCAGCGCACCTGATCCAGCCAGTGAATACCCCAGTCGCCGAGCGTCCCGTTGGCGTAGTCCAGGTAGTTGCGAAACCCGCGGGGGTGAATGGCGCCGGACCACGCACCCCGCGTGTCGCGCGGATCTCCGCCGTTGTACGGTCGCAGGGGCGCCGGGCCGCACCAGAGGTCCCAATCGAGCTCGGGCGGAACATCCCGCGTCGGGAAGAGCCGATCCGGCCCGCCGCCGGAATTCACGAAACAACGCACCGATCCGATGTCTCCGACCCCGCCGCGGCGGATGAAGTCGCGTGCGCTCAGGTTGTGGGGCGAGATGCGACGGTGCGTGCCGACTTGGACGACGCGGCCCGCGGCCTCCGCCGCGCGGACCATGGCGCGACCTTCCCGCACGGTGTGGGCGATCGGCTTTTCCACGTACACGTGCGCACCCGCCCGCACGGCGGCGATGGTCGGCAGCGCATGCCAGTGGTCCGGCGTCGCCACGATCGCGATCTCCGGCTTGGTCTCCGCCAGCAAGTCGCGGTAGTCCTTGTAGAGCCGGGGCACATCCCCCGTGCCCTCCTTGACCCGCTGGAGCGTCGCGGGAAACTGCCGCGCATCGACATCACAGAGGCCGACGATCTCGCAGGCCCGGCTGGCCATCGCCTCGCGCAAGATGTTGCCTCCCCACCAGCCGCAGCCAATCAGGACCGTGCGGAAGCGGCGGGCGGTCGGCTCGCTCGCGCGCAGCCGAGCCGGGAGAGCCGCCCAGGCACCGGCGGCCAGCGAGGCCTGCAGAAAAGCCCGCCGGCCGTGGCGAGGCCCCGCCAGCGGCGCGACGGTGCTTACCGGGACGCTCGCGGACTGAGGCAGGGAGGGGCGATGCGGTTTCATTCTTCGATGTAGAGATCGAGTTGCTGGCCGACGTAGACCGTCCGGTCCGCGGCCTTCGGGAAGCGATAGATCACCTGAAGCACGCGGGTGTCCACCCGCTCCGTGCTGGCACCCGTAAGCGAGCGCTTCGGCACGACGTAAGGCTCAATGCGGACGAATTCCATCGGGATCGGTCGGCTGGTGTCCCCCTTCAGGTAGCCCACGGCTCTCGCGCCCGGTCGCACGCGCGGCGCGACCTGCTCATCGACGTCGGCGCGCACCTGGATCTCGTCGATGTCCCCCAGCACGAGAGGCGGCGTCGCCGACCCAGCGGCAACGAACTCCCCTGCGCGCACATTCACCTGCAGCACCGTGCCATCAATGGGCGCCCGGATCACCAATCGCTCCAGCAGGGTCTCCGTCTGCCCGACGGCCGCGCGCGCCGCGTCGCGCTGGGCCTCGGCGGTGGCCAGTTGCGCCTCCGCGACGGCGGATTCGTTGCGCACGGTCTCGAGCGCCTCGACCGAGGCCACGCTTCCCTCCCGCAATCGCTCCACGCGGGCCAGGGAGTCCCGCACGCGCCGAAGCGATGCCCGCGCGGTCGCCGCCTGCGCCTCGGCGACCGCCACTTGGGCGCGCAGCGTGGCCAACGCCGCGCGGGCCTCCCGGTCGTCCAGCTCCAGCAACGGCGCACCGGCCGAGACGCGTTCCCACACGGCGACGCGCACGGCCTTGACCAACCCCGGCAGCGGCACTCCGACCAAGGTATTCTCGCGGCGCGCCTCCACGAGGCCACTCGCTCCGACGGCCCGCGGGAAGGGCTTCGCCGCCGGCGGCAACGGGGGCGGCGGGATCGGCACGTTCGACGTCGCCCGCAACCGCAGGACAAAGGTCGCGATGCCGATCGCCCCGAGGATCGCGAGGTAGACCGAGGCTTTGCGCAGGAGGATCATGGAGAAAAGGAGGACGAGGGTACGCAGACGACGCGGAAACGGGATCGGGAGACTACTCAGAGTTTCTCCGTGTGCGCGGCGCTGATCTCCGCCGGCGTCTGCAGGACCCGCAGGATACGGCCGTCCTCCATCTCGCTCATGCGGTCAGCGAACGGATAGGTGCGCGGGTCGTGGGTCACGACCACCACACAGCGGCGGGGATCGCGCGCCACATCGCGAAGCAGCGCCATCACCCGCTGGCCGTTTTCGCGATCCAGCGAGGCCGTCGGCTCATCGCAGATCATGACGCGCGGCTCGTGCACGAGGGCCCGCGCGATCGCGACGCGCTGCTGCTGCCCGCCCGAAAGACGCCCCGGATGCTCGCGCGCCTTCTCCGGGATGCCCACCCGGGCCAGCGACTCCTGGGCCCGCGCCAGCGCCGTCCGCATCGGAGCTCCCTGAATGAGCAAGGGCACCGCCACGTTCTCCATCACCGTCAGGGTCGGGATCAGGTTGAACTGCTGAAAGACGAAACCGATGTGACGCGCCCGAAACGCGGTCACCTCCGCCCGGGTGAGCCGCGGAAGCGACTGACCGAGGACTTCGATCTCACCCGCATCACCCGCCAGCGTGCCTGCGACGATCGAAAGCAGGGTCGTCTTGCCGCAGCCCGAGGGCCCCACGAGGAACATCATCTCGCCCTCGCACGCCGAAAAGTCCACGCGCTTCAAGACGTCGATGCGCGCATCCCCCTCGCCAAAGGACTTGTCCAGTTGACGCACCGTGATGGCGGCCCGGGAAGGAGGGAGCGGATCGGGCATCGACGCGTTCAACGAAACACGATCGCCGGCTCGGTGCGGGTCACGCGGATGATGCCGAGGATCGCGGAGAATCCACTGATGAGAAGGATGACGCCGAGCACGCCGACGGGCAGCTGCCACGGCGTATAGACGCCCACCTTGCCGAGCTGCACGAAAAAACGCAGCACCAGCGAAGCCACCCCCGCGCCGATGCCGTAGCCGATCAGGCCGGTGGTGAGTGACTGCACCGCCAGCATCGCCGTCAGGCGTCCGTTGCTCGCTCCCATCGCCTTCAGCGCGGCAAAGTTCCGGAGGTTCTCGAGGACGAACGCGTGAAAGGTCTGCGCCGCGATCAGCATCCCGACGATCGCGCCGATCAGGACGATGGAACCGATCGCGAAGGGAATGCCCGTGTTGCGCACATACCACCAGATGGTCGACCAGCGGAACTCCTCCTCGGTCAGGGCCCTCAACCCCGTCTCCGCCGCGATGCGCCGACACACTTCCTCGTCAGTCAAACCGGGTTCCCCAGCCACAAGGATGAAGGTGAGCATCTTCCGCTGCTGCGGCGCGTAGAGCACGGCGCGGTCATACGTGGTGAAGACGAAGGGCCCACCGGTGAAGCTGCGGCGGGTCTTGGCGACGCCGACGATGCGCGCTTCGCGGTCGTTGATCTCGATGGTGTCGCCGATCCCGATCCGCCGCGGCGACCCGTCCAGGTTCCGCTGTCCCTCCGAAAAGCGATCCAAGCCAAACTCGTCGGTGATGACCGTATTGGGCAACCGCAGTTCATCGAGACTGCCCTGCAGCAGGAGGGCCGGCGCACCCGCCAGGGTGGTGGCGTCGAGGCCGACGAGCGTGACCAGCTTGAAGTTTCCATCCGGCATCCGCGCCTGAAGCGTGCCTTGGAAATACGGTGCCGCCCACGCCACCCCCGCGACCGAGCGCACCCGGTTCACGTCGGTGTCGCGCAGCGGCTTGCTGTCGAGCGACTGTTCCGCCTTCGGATCCATCACCCAGATGTGCGCCCGCGAATTGAACAGGTTCGCATAGGTCCACGTCATGAGCCCGCAGAAAACGCTCGGAAACTGCGTCATGAGCAGCGTCGAGAACGTCAGCCCGCTGACCAGCAGCAGGTACTTGCCGCGGTCACCAAAGAGCATCTTGAGCGCGAGTTGGATCATGGGGACGGCGGTCGGAGCGGGGGCGACTCAGGACGGAGTTCCCGCCCGCGGGAGCCGGAGCGCCAGCACCACCCCGAGCCCCGCGAGAAAGAAGCCGCCGTTCACGAGCACCGCGAGGCGGAAACCGTGCGCCATGGCCAGCTCGCCCATGACCAACGGCCCGATCACGCCCCCGAGGCGCGCAAAGAGCCCCCAGAAGCCGAAAAATTCGCCGGATCGCCCCGTGGGCGTGAGCGCGGACACCACCGCCCGGCTGGCCGACTGGATGGATCCGATTCCCAGACCGGCCACCGCTCCGATGACAAAAAACTCCGTCTTCGTCCGGCAGTACGCCGCCCACGCGCACACGACGATCCACAGCACCAGCGAAGCGACCAAGGCCGGCTTCGCGCCGACGCGATCCTGCAGGAAACCGAACGCGAGGGCGCCCAAAGCGCTTGAGATCTGCAGACCGGCGAAGAGGACGAGATTCTCGGTCGCCGTCAGACGAAGCACCTCCGCGCCGAAGAGCGACGCGAACGTGATGATGGCCATCAAGCCCGAGAGGAAGAGCGTGAACGCGACGAAGAAGACGGCGAGCGTGCGATGCTGGGGCAACTCCTTCGCCGTGCGGAGGAGCGTCCGCCATCCCGCCAACGCAAAGCTCTCCCCGGGAGGCAGGGCGCGCGGCTCCGCCCGTTCGCGCAGGAACAGGAGCGTGGGGAGAGTCGCGACCACGAAGAACACGCCCGTCATCAGGAAGGTCCAGCGGGCGGATGCTCCGAGGCCGACGATCAGGCCGAGCGCGAGCGCCAGGCTGAGCAGGCCGCCCATGTACCCGAAGCTCCACCCGTAGGCAGAAATGCGACCCACGTTCGCCGGCGTGCTGATCTCGGGCAGGAAGCTGGCGCAGGCAGACTCGCTGAGACAGAAGGCCACGTTGGCCAGCGCGACCAAGGTCACGGCCAGCAGGATGTCCCCGGGCCCGGTGAGACTGAGCGCCGCGGTCGCCACCGAGCAGACCAACGCGGAACCCAGGAGCAGCCGCTTCTTCCGCGCCGTAAAGTCCGCCATCGCGCCCAGCCAAGGCGCGAGCACGATCACCCCCGCCTGGGAGAGGGCCAGCGTCCGGCCCCACCACCCCGCCGCCTCAGCCGCCCCTCCGACGACCACGTCCTTGAAATACACCGCATAGACGACCGTGATGATGATCGTCGTGAACGCCGAATTGGCGAAGTCGAAGCAGCACCAACCGAAGATCTCTCGCCGCGTGACCGGCGACGTCTGCGGAGAACTCATCCCCGAGCGTCGGCTCTCCGGGTCCTCAACGCAAGCGAACAGCGGCTAACCCACGACCCTCGCTGCCGGAAGAAGATCCACGCCACCACCCGCGATCCCGAAAAACACCGCTTGCCTCGCTTCGATTCCAAGGGAACGTTATCAGCTGATGCCTGAGTCCGTCTCGTCCGCCGTCCCGCCTTCCTTGCTGCAGCGCCTGACCCGCGCCCTCATTCAGTGGATCGACTCCGACTACTGTCCGGAAGGAGCCGCTCGCCTCCGTGAACAACCCGATCGGGTGGACTGGCTCCGCGTGCTGCCGTTCATCTTTCTCCACGCGGGCTGCCTCGGCGTGATCTGGGTCGGCTGGAGCCCGGTCGCAGTCTGGGCCGCCGTCGCCCTCTACTTCATTCGCATGTTCGCGGTGACGGGCATCCATCACCGGTACTTCTCGCACAAGACCTACAGCACGTCGCGCTTCGGCCAGTTCCTGCTGGCGGTGTTCGCAGCGACCACGGTGCAGCGCGGCTCGCTCTGGTGGGCCTACCATCATCGGCACCACCACCAGCATTCCGACCAACCGGATGACGCCCACTCCCCGCACGTGCACGGGTTCCTGTGGTCACACATCGGCTGGATCACCAGTCGCCGTAACTTTCCCACTGATTACTCGAAAATCCGCGACCTCGCGCGGTTCCCCGAACTGGTCTGGCTGAACCGCTTCGACCTCGTCGTC
>CAZEJZ010000121.1:0-7565 GCA_964512415.1 uncultured Opitutaceae bacterium | reverse complement strand
TCAATTCGCAGGGCCGGTACGGTCTCCAGCCCATCTCCGCCCGACAGTGGTCCAGCGGCGTCCTGCAGAGCCGCTTTCAAGGCATCCAGTTTCAGTCGCGCGGCGACGCCGTGCACTACGTCGGCAGCCCCGAGGGCGTCTGCCAGAGCACGCAGCGTCAGGTCATCGACGAGGTCCGGCGCATGAACGGCCTGCTGGCTGAGGAGACGCGCGATCCGGAGATCGCGACCCGCATCGCGCAGTACGAGATGGCCTTCAAGATGCAGAGTAGCGTGCCCGAGCTGACCGACTTCCGGAGCGAGCCGCAGTCGGTGCTCGATCTTTACGGCGTGAAGGAACCGGGCGACGGCAGCTTTGCCTCGAACTGCATCCTCGCGCGCCGACTCGCGGAGCGCGGCGTGCGCATGATCCAGCTCTACCACCGCGCCTGGGATCACCACACCGACTTGGAGCCCGGGATGAGAGCGGGCGCGAGGGAGGTCGATCAGGGCACCGCCGCACTCATCAAGGACCTCAAGCAACGCGGGATGCTCGACGACACGCTCATCCTCTGGGGCGGCGAATTCGGTCGCACGCCCATGGGCCAGGGCACCGGGCGCGATCACCACATTCTCGGCTTCAGCGTGTTCATGGCCGGCGGCGGGGTGAAGGCCGGCACGGTCTACGGCTCCACCGACGAGCTCGGCTACCGCGCGCTGGAGAACCCGGTGAACGTCCACGACCTCCACGCCACCATGCTCGCCCTGCTGGGGATCGATCACCACCGCCTCAACACGAAGTTCCAGGGCCTCGACGTGCGCCTCACGGGCGTCGCGGGCAATGTCGTGAAGGGAATCATGGCGTGACCGCCCCGCGGACCACGAAACGATCCCGCGCCACGCGGAGTCTCCTTCTCTTTCAGCCAAACGTTATGGGTTCGCCCGGCGGCCACCCGCGTCTTCACCCACTTCCGCCGCTCTCCTAGGTCGGAACCTCGCATGACGCCACTCCGTAGAATCCTATTCCCCCGCGGCGGCGCGGCTGGCGGTGCCGCGCGTCTCCCGCGTTCTTCCTTCGTCGGCCGAAGCTACGCCCGCGGCCTCTTCTTCGCTGCGATCGTCGCATTCGCGGGCGCCTCAGTTTACGCGCAGGATTTCCGCACCGGCACCGTGGCCGAACGCTACCTTCTGCTCTGCGCCAATTGCCACGGCAGAAATCTCGAGGGAGGCGGCACCGGGCCGTCCCTGCTCAAGGACACGTGGCTGCACGGCGGCGACGACGACAGCATCGCCCGGAGCATTCGCAACGGGTTTCCCGAAAAGGGCATGCCCGCGTGGGGCGCCGCGTTTCCCGAAAAGGAGATCCGCGCCATGGTCATCTACCTGCGCGAGGCCCGCGCCAAGGCGATCCGGGACCAAGCCAGAGCCAGCGCACCCCCGGCCACGGTGGCGGTCAAGAGTCAGCTCCACGACTTCACCCTCGAGACGTGGGTCGATCAGGTCGTAGAGCCGTGGTCCCTCGCGTTTCTCTCGCCGACCCAGGCGATCATGACCGAGAAGCGCGGCTTCCTCTACCTGATCGAACGCGGGAAGCTCGCCGCCCGCCCGATCAGCGGCCTGCCCATGATCTATGTCGGCGGCCAAGCCGGCCTGATGGACGTCGTTCCCCATCCCGACTACGCGACCCATGGCTGGATCTATCTCTCCTACAGCGAGCAGCAGACCAAGGCCGACGGTACGCCGGGCGCCTTTACCCGCATCATCCGCGGCAAGCTCAAGGACGGCGTGCTCATCGAGCAGCAGACGCTCTTCCAGGCGAAGCTCGAGCACTTCATCCGGGCTGACTGGCATTTCGGGTCCCGCATCGCCTTCGACGGCAAGGGCTACGTCTTCTTCAGCATCGGCGAACGCGGCCAGAATGAGCACGCGCAGGATCTCTCCCGGCCCGGCGGAAAGATCCACCGGCTCCACGACGATGGTCGGGTGCCGGCGGACAATCCGTTCGTCGGTGACCCCGCCGCCGTTCCATCGATCTGGAGCTACGGGCACCGCAATCCCCAGGGCCTCGCGTTCTCGCCGGTCAGCGGTGAACTCTTCAGCACCGAGCACGGCCCTCGCGGGGGCGACGAGCTCAATCTCGTGCGCCGCGGTCTGAACTATGGCTGGCCGGTCATCAGCTACGGCATGAACTATGATGGCACGACGCTCACCGAACTCACCGAGAAGGAGGGCATGGAGCAACCCCTCGCCTACTGGGTACCCTCGCTTGCGACGTGCGGGATCAACTTCTACACGGGCGATCTCTTCCCGAAGTGGAAGAACCAGCTGTTCCTCGCCTCACTCGCCGCTGAGCAACTACTGCGCATCGAAATCGCCGGCGGGAAGGTCATCTCGCAGGAGGTCCTCTTCAAGGACCTCGGCCGCATCCGCCACGTGATCACCGGTCCCGACGGCGCACTCTACGTCCTCCTGCCCAAGCGCATCGTCCGACTCACGCTCACGCCCTGATTCACGCTGACTCCCTCCTCCCCGTTCATTCCGCCCCATTGCCATCCTCGCGTCATCGTCCGCGCCGGAATCCTCCGCGGTCCGATGCGTCCGACGTCGATCTCCTCCCAACGTAATCGCACCGAAGACGCCACGTCACTGCGCGGACGCGACGATGCGGTCCGCATGCCAAGACTGAGTCCTCCATCCACCCAGCCTCCCCTTCCATCATTCCATGAATCGTCGCTCCTTTCTCCGCTCATCGACCGCCTTGGCTGCGCTCGCCCCGTTCGCCTCGCGCGTCACCGCGCAGACCTCTTCCTCCGCTGCGACCACACCGACGAAACCCACGGTTCGACGCTCCCATCCCAAGGGCTTCATGCTCGCGATGCTCGGCAGCGCGAGCTTGGCGAAACTCAGCGTAAGGGAGCAGTTCCAATTGCTCCGCGACACCGGTTTCGCCGGGGTCGAGGTCCCAAGCGCGATGAGCCAAGCCGAGGTGCTGGCCGCCCGCGACGCCGCCGGGCTTGAGATTCCCAGCGTCGTCATTGCGACTCACTGGGCCAAGCCTCTCACCGATCCCAGCCCCGCCACGCGCCAGGCTGGCCTCGATGGCCTGCTCCAAGGCCTGCGCGACGCGAAGGCCTACGGCGCCGGCTCCGTCCTGCTCGTCCCTGGGGCTGTCACCAAACAGGTCAGCTACACGGACGCGTTTGCCCGCTCCTCCGCAGAAATCAAGAAGGCCATCCCGCTCGCCGAGGAACTCGGCGTCGTCATCGCCATCGAGAATGTCTGGAACCAGTTTCTGCTCAGCCCCCGCGAGGCCGTTGAATTCGTCGATGCGATGCGGAGTCCCTTCGTCCGATGGCACTTCGACGTCGGCAACATCGTCAACTCGGGCTTCCCCGAGCAGTGGATTCAGACGCTCGGATCGCGCATCGTGAAGGTGCACGCCAAGGAATTCAGTCGAGCACTGCGCGACACGAAGGGCCCCCGCGAAGGCTTCAAGGTGGATCTCATGCAGGGAGACAGCGACTGGCCGACCGTCATGGGTGCACTCGACGCCATCGGCTATAACGGGTGGCTCATCGCGGAACAGTGGCGGCCCGATGGCCTCAGCGACCAAGCGCATCTCGAACGACTCTCAGCGAAGCTGGATGAGATCCTCGCCGCCTAGCACGTCGATTCGCCTCCCGCACCGACCACCTTCTTCACCGCCCATCTCTTCGCCGACCGCTCCACCCCCTCTTTATGAACACGCACCCTCACCCTCGCCGCGATTTCCTCAAGACCACCGCCATGCTTGCAGCCGGCGCCACCCTCGCCCGCCCGCTCTCCGCTGCATCGTACAGCCGCGTGGTTGGAGCCAATTCCCGCATCCGCATCGCCCAGATCGGCTGCGGCAGCCGCGGCCACCTCGCCCATCTTGAGCGCGGCATCCTCCCGCACCGGGAAGCCACCAACTTCGAGGTGGTCGCCATTGCCGACCCGTGGAAGAAGGCCCGCGAGAGCATCAACGGCACGATCACCGCGGCCTTCGGCCGACCCGCCAAGGAATTCACCAGCTACCGCGACCTGTTCGCGATGGAGGGCATCGACGCGGTCATGATCGCCTCACCCGACTTCCACCACACCACGCATCTCGAGGCGGCCGCCAAAGCCGGCAAGCACATCTACGTTGAAAAGCCTCTCGCCACCGACTTCACGGAACTCGTTCGGGCCTACGACGCGGCAAAGGCCGCCCAAGCGGCCGGCAGCATCATCCAGGTCGGCACCCAGCTTCGCAGCCTTCCCGGCATCGTCGGCGCACGCCAACTCGTGCAGGACGGCACCTTGGGCAAGATCACGCGCATCGATGAGACCCGCAACGATGTGAAGCCCTACTGGTATGGCTACCTCAAGCCCGACGTGAAGGAGTCCGAGGTCGACTGGAAGGAATTCCTAGGCGATCGGGCGATGCGACCGTTTTCAGCCGATCAGTTCTCCGCGTGGTACGGCTATTACGAATTCTGTCAGGGGCCGGTGCCGCAGTGGGGTGCTCACTTCCTCGACCTCATGCACTTTGTGACCGGCTGCGGTTTTCCGCAGTCGTGCGTGTGCCTCGGCGGCTCCACCTACTGGAACGACGAGCACAAGTTCACTACCCCCGACAACATCGTCGCCACGTGGATGTATCCGGAGGGATTCGTGGTCACCAGTTCGAACAACTTCGGCAATGGCGCCGGCAACTCGCGCAAGTTCTACGGCGACAAGGGAACCCTCGCCGTCGACAACTGGAACGCGCCCACCTACAGCGCTGAAGGCGGCCCGAAGCGCGACGGCAAGATCCGCGGCAAACAGGAGGTCACTCCGATCGATCACCCGGACCACTACCTGAACTGGCTCCAGTGCATGCGCTCGGGCAAGACCCCGAACGCCAGCATCGACGCCGGCTTCCAGCACGCCGTCGCCGTCCTCATGGCCGTGCTGTCCTACGACACCGGAAAGAAGACGACCTACGATCCAGTGAAACGCCACCTCAGCACCGCGTAGTCGTTTCCCGGTCCTCGCCCCACGGACACGCGCGAGGCCAAGGACCGCCTCGCTCAGCGCAGACCCCTGAGGGTCACGCAGACCCCTGAGCGCAGACCCCTGAGGGTCAGGCTTTGTCCTTTGTTCGCCGACCCGGACGCAGACCCCTGAGGGTCAGGCTTTGTCCTTTGTTCGCCGACCCGGAGGTCGGAGCCGCCGCGTCGGCAGGCTCGTCGCCTCGATCCGCCCGACGACAAAGAGCAAAGCCTGACCCTCCCCTGCTCTGACCCTCCCCTGCTCGTGACCGGCGATGGCCGCGTCTCGTCCAACCACTTTCCCGGTCGCCTCGCGCCGCGCCGTCGGTCTTGCTGGCTGCATGGCCCTCGATACCGCCGACCTCCTCGATCGCTTCTGCCGCTACGTCCGGATCGACACCCGCAGCGACGCCCACTCGGGCACCACGCCCAGCACCCCGGGCCAGTGGGATCTCCTCCGGCTGCTTGAACGCGAACTGCGCGAGATCGGAGCGAGCGATGTCGTCCTCACGTCGCAGGGCTACGTCCTTGCCACCATTCCCGCCACCACCGCGAAACCCGGCGTGCCCACCCAGGCCTGGCTCGCGCACGTCGACACCGCCACCGAGCTCCCCGGCGGCGCCACGCCCATCGTCCACCGCGCGTACGACGGCCGGCCCATCGTGCTGCCCGACGACCCGAGCCAGGTGCTCACCGTCGAGGGCATCCCGCACCTCCGCGGGGCGATCGGCGAGGACATCATCACCGCCAGCGGCACCACGCTCCTCGGCGCGGACGACAAGGCCGGCATTGCCACCGTGATGGCCGCGGTGCGCCACCTGTTGCGGCACCCGGAGATTCCGCACGGCCGGATCCGCGTCTGCTTCAACCCCGACGAGGAAATCGGCCACGGCCTGCGTACGCTCGAGCTGCCGCAGCTGGGCGCGGACTTCGGCTACACGCTCGACGCCGAGGCGCGCGGCGAAGTCGACTACGAGAGCTTCTCGGCCGACGCCGCCACCGTCGAAATCCGCGGCGTGGCCGCCCACCCCGGCTGGGCCAAGGACGTCATGGTGAACGCCCTTCGCCTCGCCGGCCGCTTCCTCGCGGCGCTGCCGATCGAGACCTCGCCGGAGCGCACCGCCGGACGCGACGGCTTCGTGCACCCGAACGAAGTTTCCGGCAACAGCGAGCGCGCGACGGTGCGGATGATCCTGCGCGACTTCGAGCTCGCCGGGCTCGCCGCCAAGCGGGCCATCGTCGAACGCGTCGCTGCGGACATTCGCGCCGCCGAGCCGCGCGCCCGCGTGGAGGTCACGTTCCGCGAGCAGTACCGCAACATGCGCTACTGGCTGGAGAAGGACATGCGGCCGGTCGACTACGCCGTCGAGGCGGTGCGCCGGGCCGGCCTGTCCCCCGTTTCCTCCGCGATCCGCGGGGGCACCGACGGCTCGCAACTGACGGCGCGAGGACTGCCCACGCCAAACATCTTCTGCGGCATGCACGAGGTGCACAGCCAGCGCGAATGGGTTTCGCTTCAGGACATGGCGCGGGCCGCTGACGTGCTCATCCGCCTCGCGCAGCTCTGGGACGAGCGCAGCGGAGCCTGACCACCCGCCGCCAGAGAACAAACGACAAAGCCTGACCCTCTGTCGGCGCTCTAGCTCTTGCTAGGGTCAGGCTTTGCAGTTTGTCGCCGTCGTCGGGTCCGGAGTTGGGCAGTGGCGGGGTGAGCCGATCTAGCCCGTGGGACGACAAAGGACAAAGCCTGACCCTCACCCGGCTGTGACCCTCACGTGGCCGCCCACCGATCGACCCGGGCGCGCCGCCTGCTTGCGGAAGGCGCGGTCCTCGCAAAAGTGGAGCCGCCATGACCGCCGCTCTCCGCTTGGTTTCGCGCCCGCTCCGCGGACTCCTCGTGCTTCTGGCGTTCGCCGGGCTCCTCGGCGCCGCCCCGATGGACTGGCCGCCCGGCCGCTACCCGGATGAAGCCGGGCTTCGTGAGCGGAGCCGCGGGCTGCTGGAGGCGATCGCCCGGCAACCTTACGGCGAACGCTCCCTCGCGCCGTCGTCGTGCCCGGACACCGGACTGCCAGTCCGGGTCTGGGCGGTCGAAGGCGAGGAGATCATCTCGCCTTACACCGGACGCCGCTACCGGCAGGGCCCGACCGGCTACTTCGGTCCGAAGGCGCGCGATGCCGAGGGCCGGATCACGGCCTTCGGCGGCGATCCGTTGAAGTTCGACCTGCCGCCGGTGACGGCGCGCCTGCTGCTCGACCCGAGCGACGCGCGGGCGCGGGCGTTCCTGATGATCCCGGGCAACCTGAACCAGCAGTACCACTTCGCCACCAATCACTGGGCAAGGCTTCAGGGGTTGCTCGGCGACCGCCTTGGCGACGCGTTCCAGGCGGCGTTCCGGCGCGCGGTGGGGGACTACGCCGAATTCCGTCGTCCCTCCGACGGTCCGCGCGAGCACGCGCCGCTTGCGGAAGCCTTCACGCTCGTCGGCCGCCCCGACCAACACCTCGGCGGAGGCGGGACCGAGAATCACAAGATCATGTTCCGCACAAGCGCC
>CAZEJZ010000120.1:0-7765 GCA_964512415.1 uncultured Opitutaceae bacterium | reverse complement strand
CTGATGAAGGGCGCCGAGAAGATGGCCGGCGCGATACTGGTCGTGTAGGCCGCTGACGGCCCGCTGCCGCAGACGCGCGAGCACCTCCTCCTCGCCCGCCAAGTCGGCGTGCCGAAGATCGTGGTCTGGCTGAACAAGGTCGACCTGATCGACGACAAGGAGCTCCTCGACCTCGTCGAGATGGAGATCCGCGAGCTGCTCAACAAGTACCAGTTCGACGGCGACAACGCCCGCATCGTGCGTGGTTCCGCGACGGCTGCCCTCGAGGGCAAGCCGGAGGGCGTGGCCCAGATCACGGAACTGATGGACGCCATCGACTCCGAGATCCCGGAACCGCAGCGCGAGACGGACAAGCCCTTCCTGATGTCCGTTGAAGACGTCTTCTCGATCACCGGCCGCGGCACCGTCGCCACGGGTCGTATCGAGCGCGGCATCGTCAAGATCAACGACACCGTTGAGATCGTCGGTCTGCGTGACACCGTTTCGACGGTCGTGACGGGCATCGAAATGTTCCGCAAGCTGCTCGATAGCGGCCAAGCGGGTGACAATGTCGGCATTCTCCTCCGTGGTGTGGACAAGGATGGCATCGAGCGCGGCCAGGTTCTGGCTGCTCCGAAGTCGATCAACCCGCACAAGAGCGCGAAGGCGGAAATCTACGTCCTCACCAAGGAAGAGGGCGGCCGCCACACCCCGTTCTTCAACGGCTATCGTCCGCAGTTCTACTTCCGCACGACCGACGTCACCGGTATCGTCAACCTGCCCAAGGGCGTGGAGATGATCATGCCGGGCGACAACGTCAGCGTTGAGATCGAGCTGATCGTTCCGATCGCCATGGAAAAGACCCAGCGTTTCGCCATCCGCGAGGGTGGTCGCACGATCGGGGCGGGCCGTATCACGGACATCATCGCCTAATCCGCAACACCGGGTTCGACACCTTCGCCGAGGTCCCGCACCGGGGCCTCGGCTGTGTCGTCTAAAAAACAGTCTGATCCACAGGGGTGTAGCTCAATCGGTAGAGTAGCGGTCTCCAAAACCGTTGGTTGGGGGTTCGATTCCCTCCGCCCCTGCCACTTTTCCACCATGAAAAACCCTTTCCGCAGCACGCGTATCTTCTTCGGGGAAATGCTCGATGAGCTGAAGAAGGCCACGTGGCCGACGAAGTCCGAACTGCGCGACTCGACGATCGTCGTCATTGTCGCGTCCGTGCTGCTCGGGGTCTTTACCAGCGTGAGTGACTTCGCGCTGTATCAGGTCGTCGATCTGTTCACGTCCTGGGTTGGCTGAGCTCCCCGCCATGTCCGCCCCAACGTCCGCGCCCCCCGGCGCCCAGTGGTTCGCTTTGCACACGCTCTCCGGTCAGGAGGGCAAGGTGAAGACTTACATCGAGAAGTTCAAAAAGGCCGAGGAACTCGATGACAGCATCTTCGAGGTCCTTCTTCCCACCGAGGTGGTCTCCGAGGTCAAGGGCGGCAAGAAGACGACCAAGACCCGTAAGCTTTATCCGGGTTACGTCTTCATTCACATGCGCCTCTTTGACGAGGACGGCAAGGTGATCAACCGCCCTTGGTACTTCGTCAAGGAAGTCGCCGGAGTGATCGGCTTCGTCGGCGGGGAGCGCCCTGCCGCGTTGCGTCAGTCCGAGATCGACGAGATTCGCGCCCGCATCGAGGCGGCCTCCGGCAAGGAAGTTCCGAAGGTGCAGTACGAGGTCGGCGAGGAGGTCAAGGTGACCGATGGTGCCTTCGCCAATCTCACCGGCCGCATCGACGAGATCGATCCCGATCGCGGCAAGCTGAAGATCTCCGTCTCCATCTTCGGTCGTTTCACTCCGGTCGAACTCGAGTACTGGCAGGTCCAGCGCATGACCGAGTAAGTGTCGTTCCCCTCCCTTTTCATCACTAACCTCTGACCTTTTCCCTCCATGGCCAAGAAGATCCAAGGCTACGTCCGTCTCCAACTGCCCGCCGGGGCTGCAAACCCCGCTCCGCCCGTCGGCCCCGCTCTCGGTGCCCAAGGCGTGAACATCATGGCGTTCTGTAAGGAGTTCAACGCGCGGACCAAGGACCAGAACGGCATGATCCTGCCGGTGGTCATCACCGTCTATTCGGACAAGAGCTTCACGTTCATCCTCAAGTCGCCGCCGGCGTCCGTGCTCCTGAAGAAGGCCGCGAACATCGCTTCCGGTTCGGCCAAGCCCAACCAGGACAAGGTCGGCAAGGTCACGCGCAAGCAACTCGCGGAGATCTGGAAGATCAAGGCCAAGGACATGAACGCCAAGGACGAGGCCGCCGGCGTCAAGATCATCGCCGGAACCGCCCGCAACATGGGCATCGAGGTCGTCGACTAATTCCAATCCCTTTTGGGACGGACGCGTGTCCGGCCCGCTTCAACACCCACTCAACGCGGGAGTCCACCCGGACGTTCGCACCGCAAGGAGTCCACATGGCAGCCAAGAAACAGAGCAAGAGATACCGGAGCGCCCTCACGGTCGCCGACCTCAGCAAGGATTACCCGCTCAAGGATGCGGTCGCAATCCTCGCCAAGTTCCCCAAGGCAAAGTTCGACGAAACCGTCGAGCTTTCCTTCCGCCTCGGCGTTGACGCCACGGCGGGTGACCAGATGGTGCGCGGCACGACGCCGCTGCCCAATGGTTCCGGCAAGAAGGTCCGCGTGCTGGTCTTCACCGACAATCCGAAGGCCGCTCTCGATGCGGGCGCCGACCATGCGGGTCTCCAGGACGTCATGGCCAAGATCAATGAGGGCTGGCTCGACTTCGATGTCGCCATCGCCACGACCGACGCGATGAAGGTCGTGCGGTCGATCGCCCGCGTGCTCGGTCCGAAGGGCCTCATGCCGAACCCGAAGTCCGGCACCGTCACCGACGACATCGTCGCTGGCATCAAGGCCGTGAAGGCTGGCCGCGTCGAATTCAAGATGGACAAGGCCGCCAACATCGGCGTCGGCGTCGGCAAGCGTTCGTTCACCCCGGAGCAGATCCTGGAGAACGCCGCCGCGGTGCTTGATGCCGTGGGCAAGGCCAAGCCGGCCTCGTTCAAGGGCACGTACATCCGTACGGTCGCTCTCTCCTCCTCCCAGAGCCCGGCGGTGCAGATCGCATCGTCGGAGTACTCGAAGTTCTAACCGGAGCCTCGCCACCCATGAGAGCCGAAAAGAAGTACCTCATCACCGAGGTCGAAACCCATCTGAAGAAGAGCGACTACGTCATCCTCGCGAATTTCGCGACGCTGACCGTGGCCGACGTGGCCGAGCTCCGTTCCCGCCTTGCCGGCGAGAGCGCCGAGTATCACGTGGTTAAGAACAGCTCCCTGCGCGTCGCCGCCAAGGTGCTGGGTCTGCCCGATGTCGATTCCGGCCTGACCGGTCCGACCGCGATCGTGGTCGGGGGAAAGAACCCGGCTGGAGTCGCCAAGGTCCTCAAGCAGTTCATCGAGGAAAAGAAGAAGCTTGAGGTGAAGACCGGCATTCTTGACCGCAAGGTCATGTCCGCCGCCGAGTGGGCCCAGATCGCCGATCTCCCGTCCTTCGGTGCGCTGCGCTCCCAGTTCCTCGGGCTGCTCACCAGCGCCGGCGGAGCCTTCGTCCGCGTCCTCGACGCCAAGGTCAAGAAGGAGACCCCGGCGGCCTGAGCCGCCTGTCCACCCACCATCACCATCCCTTTTCGGGCGGCCGGGCCTTCGGGTTCCGCCCCCGGGAAACAACCCAAGAGGCAGCCTAGGAGATACGTCTCTTAAACGCGACCGTCCCCGGTCCGCTAGGCGCTTCAGGAGTACACCATGAGCAACATCACCAAAGACCAAGTCATCGAGTGGCTGTCCGGCCAGTCGATTCTCGAACTCGCGGCCCTCGTCAAGGACCTCGAGGCCAAGTGGGGCGTGTCGGCAGCGGCGGCAGTGGCCGCGGCTCCGGCCGCCGGCGGCGCCGCTCCTGCGGCCGCTGCGGTTGAGCAGACCGAGTTCACCGTCGTCCTCGCCGAGGCGGGCGCCAACAAGATCGGCGTCATCAAGGAAGTGCGCGCGGTCACCGGCCTCGGCCTCAAGGAAGCCAAGGATCTCGTCGACGGCGCCCCGAAGCCCGTCAAGGAGAACGTCGCCAAGGCCGAAGCCGAGGAGATCAAGAAGAAGCTCGAGGCGGCCGGAGCGAAGGTTCAGCTCAAGTAAGCAGCCGCTTGGCCTCCTGTCTCATCCAGGTGCCAATTTTTTCGGGACAGGCTGCGTTTCGGCGCAGCCTGTCCTTTGCCTTTGATTTTTCTGTTCTTTTTTCGTTGAGGACGAGCCCGGCCCCCCGCCGTGCGAGTCCGTCGCTCCTAGTCCCCGGGCGAAGCCCCGTCCGGTGACCGTCCAGCCGTTTCGTCATACATCCGGGAATTCCCATGGCCGATCGCAGCAACCACGCAGACCGCATCAACTTCGGCAAGCTCCGCGAAGTCATCCAGCCGCCGAACCTGATCGAGCTCCAGATCAGCTCGTACCTTGACTACCTGCAAAAGGGGATTCCCGAAAAGCAGCGCAAGAACCAGGGCCTCGAGGCCGTCTTCCGCGAGGTCTTCCCGATCGAATCCTACGACGGGCGCCTCGTGCTCGAGTACGTCTCGTACACCATCGGTGACCCCAAGAACACCGAGATCGAGTGCATCCGCGACGGCATCACCTACTCCGTGCCGCTCTACGTCAAGCTGCGGCTCCGCGAGGAGGACTTCATCAAGGACGAGGAGATCTACATGGGCGAGATCCCGATGGTGACCGAGCGCGGCTCGTTCATCATCAATGGCGCCGAGCGCGTCGTGGTCTCCCAGCTCCATCGTTCGCCGGGCATCGCTTTCGAGGTTGCCCCGCATCCGAACGGCAAGCTGCTCCACTCTTTCCGCATCATCCCCGACCGCGGGACCTGGCTCGAGGTTCAGTTCGACAACAACGACCTGCTCTACGTCTACCTCGATCGCCGCCGCCGGCGCCGGAAGTTCCTCATCACGACGCTGCTCCGCTCTATCGGGTTCAGCGCCGACATCGACATTCTCAATCTCTTCTACGAGATCCGTGATCTCAAGGTCTCCAAGGCCCTCGATCTCGAGAACGTCAGCACGCTCGTCCTCGTTGAGGACGCCATCGACGCCCAGCAGGGCGTCGTGCTCGCCCGCGCGTTTGAACCCCTCACCAAGGCCATCGTCCGCACGTTCGAGAAGCACGACATCACGTCGATCCGCGTGATCGACACCGCCGCCGACGAGGGCGCCATCATCCGCGCGCTGAAGAAGGATCCGACGCGCAACGAGGAGGAAGCCCTCAAGGAAATCTACAAGCGGCTGCGCCCGGGCGAGCCTCCCACCACCGCGAACGCCAAGGCCCTCCTCAAGCGTCTGTTCTTCGACCCGAAGCGCTATGATCTCGGCCGCGTGGGCCGCTACAAGGTCAACCAGAAGCTCGGGCTCAAGGTCGACCTCGAACAGCGCATCCTCGAGTCCGGCGACGTCGTCGCCGCCACCAAGTACCTCGTCCGCCTCAAGCGCGGCGAAGGCGTCGTGGATGACATCGATCACCTCGGCTCCCGCCGCGTCCGCACGGTTGGCGAACTGCTCGCCAACCAGTGCCGCGTCGGCCTGGCCCGCACCGAGCGTCTCGTGCGCGAGCGCATGACGATGTACGACCAGAGCGTCGACTCGATCACGCCCCAAAAGCTGATCAACCCGAAGGCGCTGACCACCGTCATCCGCGACTTCTTCGCCCGGTCCCAGCTGTCTCAGTTCATGGACCAGATCAACCCGCTGGCGGAGGTGACGCACAAGCGCCGCCTCTCCGCGCTTGGACCTGGCGGTCTCAACCGTGACCGCGCCGGCTTCGAGGTGCGCGACGTTCATCCGTCCCACTACGGCCGCATCTGCCCGATTGAGACGCCCGAAGGCCCGAACATCGGCCTGATCAACTCGCTCTCCACCTACGCCCGCGTCAACGAGTTCGGCTTCATCGAGTCGCCGTACCGCGTGGTGAAGGATGGCCGCGTCTCCGACAAGATCGATTACCTCACGGCTGACCAGGAGGAGGGCAAGGTCATCGCCCAGGCGAACGCCGAGATCGATGATCGCGGCAACTTCGTCGGCAAGGTCACCGTCCGTCAGGACGGGAACTTCCTCGAGGTGCCCGCCAGCGAGGTCCATCTCATGGACGTTTCGCCGAAGCAGGTCATTTCGATCGCCGCGGGCATGATTCCGTTCCTTGAGCACGACGATGCGAATCGCGCGCTCATGGGTGCGAACATGCAACGCCAAGGCGTTCCGCTGCTCCAGGCCGAGTCTCCGTTCGTCGGCACCGGCATCGAGGAGCGCGTCGCCCGCGACTCCAAGATCGTCGTGGTCGCCGAGGAGCCCGGCGTCGTCGCCTCCGTTGACGCCCGCCGCATCGTCACGACGCGTGACGGGGAACTCCCGCGCAACTTCGACAAGAGCCCGAAGAGCGATGCCAAGAACGGCGTCTGCGTCTACGAGCTGCGGAAGTTCATGCGCTCGAACGCCGGCACCTGCTTCAACCAGAAGCCGATCGTCAAGAAGGGCCAGAAGGTCCGCGCCGGCGACGTGATCGCGGACGGTCCGTCCACGGATCGCGGCGAGATGGCCCTGGGCCGCAACGTGCTCGTGGCGTTCATGCCGTGGAACGGGTACAACTTCGAGGACGCGATCCTCATCTCCGAGAAGGTGCTCAAGGAGGATGTCTTCACCTCGATCCATATCCAGGAATTCGAGGTCACCGCGCGCGACACGAAGCTCGGACCTGAGGAAATTACCCGCGACATCCCGAACGTCGGCGAGGAGGCACTCAAGAACCTCGATCACAACGGTGTCATCCGCATCGGCGCCGAGGTCAAGCCGGGCGACATCCTCGTGGGCAAGATCACCCCGAAGTCCGAAACGGAGCTCGCGCCCGAAGAGAAGCTGCTCCGCGCCATCTTCGGCGAAAAAGCCGCGGACGTGAAGGATACGTCCCTCGTCGTGCCGTCCGGCGTTGGCGGCATCATCATGGACGTCAAGGTCTCCTCCCGCATCGACAACCAGCAGGAGAAGCTCTCCCCGTCCGACCGCCGCCGCCAGATCAAGCAGATCCAGGAGGACTATAAGACGGAGATGGACAAGCTGCGCGAGTCGCTGACCGAGGCGCTGTCCAACATCCTGCTCGGCGAGAAGATCCCGCTGGACGTGGTCAACGGTCAGACGGGAGAAATCATCATCCCCGCCAACCGCAAGATCACGAAGACGCTGCTGCGCAAGCTCGCGGCCGTGTCCAAGCACGTCGAGATCGATCCCTCCCCGGTCCGCATCAAGATCATGGAGATCATCGGCTCCTACCAAGGGAAGTTCGATGAGCTTGAGGGCGATCGCGAACGCAAGATCCAGGGTGTCGAGGCGGGCGAAGATGCCGGCACCGGCGCCATCAAGCAGGTCAAGGTCTACATCGCCACCAAGCAGAAGCTCGAGGTCGGCGACAAGATGGCCGGCCGGCACGGCAACAAGGGCGTGGTCGCAAAGATCGTGCCCGAGGAAGACATGCCGTTCCTCCCCGACGGCACTCCCGTCGAAATCTGCCTCAACCCGCTCGGCGTGCCTTCGCGCATGAACGTGGGCCAGGTGCTGGAAACGCACTTGGGCTGGGCCTGCAAAAAGCTGGGCATCAAGGTGGCGACGCCGGTGTTCGACGGCATTCCGGAAAAGAAAGTCCGCGAATACCTCAAGGACGCGAAGCTGCCCTCCTCGGGCAAGAGC
>CAZEJZ010000119.1:0-7781 GCA_964512415.1 uncultured Opitutaceae bacterium | reverse complement strand
TGACCGCGCTCAAGGCCGCGGTCGGCAGCATGGAGCGGGCGCAGGCTTATGAGCCCGCCCTCGAACCCTCCGCGCGAAATTTCTTCTACTGCACGTGGCCCGGCTGGTCGTTCAGCCGCTACGATTCGCTCTGGCATGACTACGACGATGCGCTCGTCGCGAATATCCTGCCATTCTCGTCAACGCCGGTGGGTCACCTGGATCAGGCGGAGTTCCTTTTTGAAGGTCCCAACGGAAATCTTGTCGGCGGGCGGACGTTTGTCGGCGAGGGCAACAACCAGACACCCCAAAACGCGGTCGTCATCGGCACCACAGGTTCCGGCAAGAGCGTCAACGTCATCGATATTCTGACACAGACGGAACCGTTCTACGCCTACACGATGATCGTGGAGGAAGGTGAGTCCTACACCACTTACGCCAAGACGGTCGATCCGGCGGCGGAGCCGATCATCGTCCAGGCGAACGGCAAGCTGACCATGAACTACCTCGACACGCGGGGCCTGCCGCTGTCCGGATTGCACCTCAGCGCGGCGGCGGCACTCCCGATGCTCATGGTCGGGCAGTCGAAAGACGAAGACCGCAACAAGCTCCGGCAGGCGCTGCTGGCCAACGCCATTGGACGGCTCTACGAGGATTTCGCACGGTGGTATTTCAATCGTCACCCGGAGGAAACGGCGGCCATGGCGCGTCGGGCCTACGCCCTCGACTTGTATCGCCGGACCCGGATGGGGCCGCAAGCGACCGGGCTCGATGCGTTCCTCGAGTTCGCCGAGTGGGAGCAACTCCGGGGAGATGAAGCGTCGGCCTTCGCTGCCTCAGCCGACGAAGGCGACGTGGTCCGTTTTGCGAAGGACGGTGCAGGTGCGCAGCAGATCCGCGACCTCGTGTTCGCCCGGCTCACGCCGGCCGAAATGCCGCAGCATGGCCAGTTGCAGGAATTGCTTTCGGCCGAGGCTTCCGGGCCGCACGCCGAGGAAATGCGTTACCTCGCCACGCTCTTGGAGCCGTGGTCCGCGGGTGGCAGCTACGGCGAACTCTTCGATGGTGTTTCGAATGTGTCGCTCACGGGCAAGATCGCGCACTTCGAACTGGGCCACATCCCGGAGTCGGCGGAGGAACTCAAAGCGGCGGCGGCCTTCCTGATCGCGAACTATACCCGGTCGCACATGATGCGGCTGCCGCGCGCGCTGCGGAAGCGGAATATCTTTGAGGAAGTCGCGCGCTTCTCGCTCGTGCCGTCCGGTAAAAAAGTGCTGCGCGAGTCCTACCAGCAGCTCCGCAAATACAATGTCTGGAACGTCGCGACCGTGCAGAACTACGAGCAGTTCAAAGCGTCCGACATCCGTGGCGCGGTCCTGGGCAACAGCCGCATCCTTTTTCTGCTCCGCCAGAGCGACCGGTCCGACATCGAGGACCTGAGCCGGGATTTCCCGATCCCGGATGCGGCGAAGGATGCCGTCATGAGTCACCCCGAACCGGAGAAGCTGGTCGGGACCAAGTATTCTCAGTTCACCTACTACCACACGGATGAGCGCCGTCCGTTGATCGTGACGATGCGCAACGTCGCGTCCCGCGAAATGCTCTACTGTGCGTCGAGCTCGGGCGCGCATTTCGATCAGCGCGAGAAGGCGCTGCGCGGAAACGGCAACGTGGTGGACGCCATCATCGCCAACGCCTGAAGCCATGAAAACCAACGAGGAAATCCAACGCGAGGCGCAGCGCATGGTGGTGGCGGGCCGCAGCTACCGGGACGAGTATCGCGGCACCGCCGGCGAGGTTGTCCCGCTGCCGCGCGTGCTGGTGCAGCTTCCCGATGTGCAGGTCACACGCAAAGTAGAGACCGGCGCGCCGGATTCGGAATCTCAGCGCGTGAACCGTCACCGGCATATCGAAGCCGCCTTTGAAGATGACGCTCTGATCTTCCGGCTCATGGAGCGGGAGACGGCAACGGGAGATACTGCGACCTTGGTGCGGTCCGGTGAGCCAACCGAGGTCATGGTCAGCCGCTCCGGGTTCGATCTCCTTCACGCGGGATACGAGATGGTCGAGGAAGACCGCTTGTTTGAACGCCTCGCGCCCTACTCGGAGCGCATTGAGGAACGGGATGGTCGCGAACCACTCGATGAGCGTGAGGTCTCGGAAGTCGAGGCGGCCCTCGAAACCCATCTACTCCCGCCTTCAGACCGCCTGCGGATGAAGGCGGACGTTGTTGAATTTCTCGAAGGGCGGTTGGAGGCGGGTGTCTTCATCGCCCACGCCATTGACCGGCTTTGTGCGCGCGAAGGCCAACGTCAGGGCCACGCGCAACGTCACGAACTCAAACTCACGATTAACGAATCCTGATCCTCAACCCAAGACTACCCATGCAACGATTCCTGGACAGTCTCTCGTTCTCGCAGCCGTATCTGGTCGGCCTGCTGTTCATGGTGGTGGTTGTCCTCTTCATGCCGGGCTGTGCGACCGCAAGCGCCGACTCGGCCGGGCGCACACGCAACTTTGCCACGACCGCAGCCACAACGGCGGGCGGAGCTTACATCGGTGCCCGGGAGGGCGACGGCAAAGCCAAGAATGCCGCGGTCGGTGCGGCGGCGGGCTTCGTGGTCGGCGAAACCATCAACTACTTCAATAACAAGGCCCAGCGGGAGGCGTATCTGGCAGGCTACGAAAAGGGCCAATCGAATGCCGTGAAGCAGCAATACTGGATCGCCCGGGACAACCAACGCCCGTCGCTCGATGACGGCTACGAGGAGACCTATTACGAAATCGACGTGCCCCAAACGGATCGCGACGGGGTGCGGCGCGAGCCGACCAAGCGAGTCATTCGCGTGGTCATGCCGAAGGAGGAAACCGGTTCATGAAAACGACGATCCTTTTGGCCTCGGTGCTGACGCTGGGCGCGAGTTCAGGCCTTGCGCAATGGGCGGTAATCGATGCCGCGAACCTCCAGCAAAGCGCCGTGAATTACGCCGCGATGGTGGAGCAGTTGGCGAATCAGGCCACGCAGATCACCAATCAGGTTCGGCAAATTCAGCAGTTCGAAACCCAGCTCAAGCGCATGGGGGACATGGCGAACGTAAAGGACCTGGTTGGCTTCCCGGAATTTCGGGCCGATCTCAACCTCCCGACGCAAATCAAGACCTGGGCGCAGGGCATCGCTCGTGTCGATGGCCGGGGTCTATTTGGCGACACCCGGGGCGGCATCTTCCGCGAAGTCCGGGCGGATTTTCGCGACTTCGATGGTGCCGTGGTCGAACGCGACCCGACCGTCTACAAGGAGTCTCATGACATGGCTGTCACGGTGGATGAATTCAAGGCCGTGCAGAACGACGTTTACAAGCGACGGGAGGACTTGAAGCGGGCCATCGCCCAGACCAGCGAAGCCCTCCGGGCGGCCGAAACGGAGGCGGAACAGAAGAAGTTGGAGGCTGTGCTGAACGCCCAGTATGGGCAGCTTACCGCGGTCGATGCTGAGGTCGCCCTGAGTGCGGCCCAGGTGCAGGTCAAGGCGGCCGAGGCCACGGCGATGACCAATGCCCAGACCGAAGCCGATGCCGAGGCCCGGCGGCGGCTTGCCCAGCAGGAAGCCCGGAAGCTATCGGCTGCGTTCAAGCCGCGTTACGAGACTATGCTCCAGTATGTTATTGAAAAACCTTTCACACGCTGACGGCGAACCGCCTCGGGAAAATTCGGTCAAAATGCACCTATGAAAGCACCTACGATCACCGGGGTTTTGCTGACGACGTTGATGCTCGCTGGAGGATGCGTGGACCGGGAGGCGGAGGCGCGGCGGGCACGCGAGGACGCCGAGGCTAAGGCACGTGCCGAGGCAGCTCGCAAGGAAATGAACGCCCTTCCGAAGGCGTTCAAATCGCCGGAATTCTTCAAGCTCAACGAGCCTGATCCCAAAACGACACCGCAGGCGGTGCCCGTCCCTGAAAAGAAGCAGAATCCCTGAGCCTTGATACCATGATGATGCTGGCGACCATCCTTCCTCCTTCATATTTCGACGGCTTGTCGTCGTTGTGGGGTGGATGCGCCTATATCGGCAGCGCTATCGTGGCGATTGGCCTGGTTTTCAGCACCGTGAGGGGCCGCCCGGATGCCGGGGAGTTCATTTGGCTTCTGGCCAAAGTGTTCCTGATCGGCGTTAGCACGCTCTTTCTCAGGGAGTGGCTCATGCGGCTCAGTGACATCGTCTTCGCCTTTGGGGCCATGATGGGAGTGGACCCGACTGCCGTGGATGAGCGCTTTGTCACGTTCATCGCTGGGACCAAAGCGACGGAACCGGATTCCAGCATGTGGGACATCATCTGGGGGACCAAATCCATCGGAACCGCGATCTGCTACGCTCTGCTCTGGCTGTTCGGGTGGATGTCCTGGGGCGTTCAGTATGTCGTGAAACTGGTCGGTGGAGTCCTGCTCACCGCAGGGTGGGCGTTGAGCCCGATCTTCCTCTCCTTTTTCATGCTCAAGCCGATGGCGGGCGTTGCCCAGAAATATGTCATCGGATTGGCGGCCTTGGTCTGCTGGCCGTTCGGTTGGGTGATCGCGGCGGTTGTCACGAATGCGATGCTCGAAGCAGCCGCAACGGCCAGTCTTGTTCCGGTGTTCGTCGTGGGAGCACCAATCGCCGCGCCTGCCCTGACGGTGTTGCTGATCGGCTCGTGGATGATCATCAGCTCCGCACTCGCCCCATGGATCAGCACCAAGATTCTGCTGATGGGTGCCAACCCTGCAGTGGCGTTCGCCCAGAGTGTCGGTGGCGTGGCGCAGGCTGCCTTCACGGGCGGTGTCGGAGCGGCCGTCGCTGCCGCAACCGGGGGAGCCGGTGCGGGCGGAGTGATTGCGGCGGCAGCAGGCGGAGCTGCTGCCGCCGGAACCGAGTCGACGATCCGCGGTGGAGGTTCGCCCCGAGTCACTGGAACTGCGGTCGGCGGGCTATCGGGCTTCTACGCGGGGTCCTTCATGCGGCGGCATGCGGCAGCCGCAGAAGAGACCGCCTCGGCTCAAAGACAGCACGCACAGGCGGCCGAAGATTTTGCTGAACAATTCTCTGCTGAGACGAGACGCAGACGGACAAGCCGAAGCGGTTTCGGCAATCAACCACACTCTGAAGATCCCAACCAAGCAGCCATCGACATCGATTCCCATGCCAAATCCTAGCCAAAGAATTGCCGCTGCCTCGAAAGACTCGATCAATTCGATGCGGCGTATAGCAGTTGCACAGAAGAAGGTCGCCGATGTGCTACTCGACGGCTTGCGCCGCGAAGAGCCGGATGACCCCGAGGCAGAGCGTCCGCTCAAGAACGTGACGCCTCCGAAATCGAATCCACCCCGGAGGTAACCGCCATGGTCGCCAACGCCGAAACAGCTTCCGCGCCCGCTTCACGCGTTGCGCCGCAGTTCGGGAAACCGAAATCATCGCTGCTGGCCATCTTTGACCGGCAGCGTCGTCAGTCGTTGATCTGGTTCCTCGTCGCCGTCCTGGCGTGGGTCTGGGCTGTGTGGGATCGTCATCAACTCGTCGAGCAACTGACCCGCAAACGCGAGGTGGTCATGATCGACAGCCTCGGCACCTATTACGTGTCGCCGGTGGTGGACATTCAGGAGGCGAAAGACCTGCACGCAATGCAGACCAAGCTCGCGTGCAAAGCGCTGTTCGAACGCAACCCGGCGGGTTTGGATAACCCGGAGCTGTTCAAACAACTCTTCCTCCGCGAAGCGGCACAGACCGCACAAGCGTCGCTCAACCGGACCAAGCCTGAGTTCGAAGCCAAATCGCTTCATCAAAAAGTGGAGGTCGGCGTGCCGGAGATTTTGAGCACGCGCGACAATGCCTTCTACACGTCAGCCGACGTCCAACTGATCCGCGTCGGTTCCTATCAGGGGGCACCGATCACGGAGGTGCTTCGCTACCGGGTGAAATTCAAGTTCCTGGTCAACCCAGACCTCACCCGCAACGGGCGGTTTCCGACCGCGGTCGCTGCGTTCCAAGTGGAACCCATCAAAACGTGAGGACGCGCCATGCTAAAATCCCTCTCACTCTTCATCGGCCTCGCCTCGGCGCTCGCGGCGCAAACAATTCGCGAGGCCCCGCTTGATCCGAAGCAGGCGGTGGACCTGGCGGTGTCCCGCGAGGTCACCACCGTCATGTTCCCCGGTCCGATCACCGCCGTGGCGGGAGCTGACATGTTGATCGAGGGTGGTAAGCAATCGGTGGAGGTGGAGGAAGGGACGCCCCTGCGTTTTCATGTCTCCCATGCCCCGGGATCGAACTTCATCCTCGTCCGCAGTCTCCAGCCGGACGCCGCCGCGAGACTGACCGCGATCTACGATGGCTCGGCCTACGTGCTCAACCTCCGCACGGTCGCAGCGGATTCAACCGCGAGCGTGATTTTCCAGCCTGCGGCGCAGGTGGCGGCGGTCCGCGTTGAGACTCCACCGGAGCCGGTGAAGTTCTCGCCCCGTATCGGACTCAGCCTGCTGGATCGGGCGCGGGCCTATCCCGTGCTGGCGAAGTCGCTGCCGAAGGCAGTCGAGGGAGTCACGCTCCGGGCACAGAACCGAAAGGTCGAGTTGCCCGACGTAGAGGTGACCGTGCAGGAGGTCTATCGCTTCTCCAAGGAGGACGCGGTGGTCTTCTTGCTTCGGCTGAAGAACACCACGGACCGAACCCTCGATCTCGCCCCGAGCACGTTTGCAGCCCGGGTCGCCAACGAGAAGTTCGAGCAGTCCATCGCCAACGGTCCGCGCAGTCTCGCCCCTGGCGAGAGCGCCGACGCGGAGTTCGCCGTCGTCGGCATGCCGGACGGCACGCGCAACGATCTCAGCGCGGACAATGCGTTCACCATTCTGGTCAACACCTCGCGACGTGAGGCCGTCGCGACAACGGAGCCCACGGCACCGGCATCAACGGAGGCACCGAAGTCATGAACCCGCGCAACATCGGCAATTTCTTCAAGAGCAAGTTCGGGTTGTTCATCGTGTTCGTCGTCGTGTTGTTCTCCGGTCTGGCGATTTACGGCCGCCAGCAATCGCAGGAACGCGAGGCGGCAAAGCTCGCCGCGCAGAGCACGAAGAAGGTCGAACTCGGTCAGGTGCGGGTGCCGTTGGATCAAGGCCTCGAAAGCGGGTTGCCACAACAAGCGCGTCCGCAGGTGGTCGCCCAGGCAGGCGAGCCCACCACCGCGGGCGGTATTGTGCCCTTTCGTCCGGCGTCACCCGGGACCACGGTTGCGGGGAATCAGAAAGCACACACGGCGACTCCGCCGGCAGAGGCGAAGCCGCGCAAGGTTCGTTACACCTCGCTGCTCGCCTCCTATGAGGCGCCGCCGGCTCGGCCGGAGCGCGCCGTTCCGCCACCGCCGGAGAAGTTCATGCCGTTCGGCACGCTGTTGAAGTGCAAACTCGTGAACACGATCGACAGCGCGAATCTGGAGACGCCGGTCATCGCGGTGCTGCTCGAAGACGTTTGGCAGAACGGCAAGAAGGTCATTCCGGCCAACACGCTCGTGCACGGCACGGCGCGCGCGGGTCGGCTGCGCGACCGGGTGAACGCATCCGGCACCTGGCGTTTCGTCTGGCAGGACGGGCGCGAGCTGGCGTTCAACGGCGTGGCGTTGGATCGCGAATACGAGCACGACATTGACGGCTACGGAATCACCGATGGTTCGGGCGGCATCAAAGGCCGCCTGATGGCGACGGATGACTTGCAGGAATTGAAGCTGCTGGCGTCCGCCGCGCTCAGCGGTTTCGCGCGCGGCACGCAGGACCGGACGCAG
>CAZEJZ010000118.1:0-7829 GCA_964512415.1 uncultured Opitutaceae bacterium | reverse complement strand
CGCCTTCCAGGCGGTGACTGACCTGCCGGACGGACGCGTGCCTCCGCCGGAGCGGGTCCGGCCATGGGGAACGGGCCACGCTCTCTGGTGCGCGCGCGCGCACCTCGACGGACCCTTCGCGGTCATCAATGCAGACGATTTCTACGGTCGGGACTCCTTCGAACGACTCGCCCGGTTTCTCGCGGAAGAGCCAGGCGTTTCCGGTCAGGCAGCGGCGCGATGCGCGATGGTCGGCTTCCGCCTTGCCAACACGCTTTCGGATCACGGCACCGTGTCGCGCGGCGTGTGCGAACTCGTCGGCCGCCGCCTTGCGCGGGTGACGGAGCACACCGGCATCGCTGCGGCGGATGTTGGTGCGGGCCGGCGGTATTCGGGCGAGGAGGTGGTCTCGATGAATTGCTGGGGCTTCAGTCCGGCGGTGTTGCCCCTGCTGGATCGGCGGCTGCGCAGCTTCCTCGTTGAGCGCGGGGCGGACCTGAAGGCTGAGTTCTACCTGCCCGAGGCCGTGTCGGGAATGGTGGCGGCCGGCGAGGCGACGGTCGCGGTGCTGGAGACCACTTCCTCGTGGTTCGGGGTGACTTACCGCGAGGATCGTCCGCGGGTCGAGGCGGCGCTGCGCGCCTTGGTGGCGGCGGGCGAATACCCGGCTCGGCTGGCCTCGGCGTGAGGTCACGCCCCTCCGGCGGGACGGAAAGCGACCTGCGAAGAGGGATTGGCAGCGGGGCTCCGGCTGCTACGGTGGTGACCCGCATGAACGCTCCCTCGCTTGAATCCCAGCAGCGCGAACGCATTCCGACCACTGTCTGCGCGAGTGCCGACGAGGCCTGCACCCAGTTGGCCGCCGAGATCGCGGAGCTGATCCGTCGCAACGAGCAGGCGGGTCGCGACACGGTGCTCGGACTCGCGACCGGTTCGACGCCCGTGCGGCTCTACCGCGAGCTGATCCGGCTCCACCGGGAGACCGGCCTGAGCTTCAAGCGCGTCGTCACGTTCAACCTCGACGAGTATTACGGTCTGCCGCGGACGCATCCGGAGAGCTACTGGCGCTTCATGCACGAGCAGCTTTTCGCGCACATCGATATTCCGGCGGAGAACGTCAACGTGCCGGATGGGTCCGTGGCCCGGAATGAAGTCTTCGCGTGGTGCCGCAGCTACGAGGAGCGCATTCGCGCGGCGGGCGGCCTCGACCTGCAGATCCTCGGCATTGGTCGCACCGGCCACATCGGATTCAACGAGCCCGGCTCGACGCGGGAGTCACGGACGCGGCTCGTGACGCTTGACGGTCTGACGCGGCGCGATGCTGCGCGCGACTTTCTGGGCGAGGCCAATGTCCCGCGGCATGCGATCACGATGGGTGTCGGTACGATCCTCGATGCCCGCTCGATCGTGCTGTTGGCGTGGGGTGAAGCGAAGGCCGCGATCATCGCGCAGGCGGTCGAACACCCGCCCACCGAGGCGCTCCCGGCGAGCTTCCTTCAAGGGCATCCGCGGGCCCGCTTCCTGATCGATCGGGCCGCGGCCTCGGCGCTGACGCGCGTGCGCTATCCCTGGCTGGTTGGCTCCGTCGAATGGTTGCCATCGCGGGTGCGGCAGTCGGTGGTCTGGCTCTCGCAGCATGTGGGCAAGCCCGTGCTCAAGCTGCTCGACGAGGACTACAGCGAACACGGCATGGCCGATCTCCTGACGGAACGAGGACCGGCCTACGGCTTGAACATCGAGGTGTTCAACGAGCTGCAGCATACGATCACGGGTTGGCCGGGCGGCAAGCCCAACGCCGACGACTCGCATCGCCCCGAGCGGGCGAGCCCGCATCCCAAGCGGGTGGTGGTCTTCAGTCCGGAGCCGTCGCACGCCGTTCTGGGCATGGGGGGCACGCTCCGCCGCCTCGTCGATCAGGGCCATGACGTGACCGTGATTTGCCAGACCTCCGGCAGCCTCGCGCTGCCGGACGAAGAAGCGTTGCTCGCGGTGGACCTCGTGGGCGAGTTGTCGACAGCCTTTGAGTTGGGCGGCGGCCCGGCGGCCGGTTTTGCTGCCGAAGCGGGTCGACAGCTGCGGACCAAGGCGGCCTTTGCTGGTGACACGCCGGAGATCCGCCGCCTGAAGGGGCTGGTCCGGCGCTGCGAGGAGCGGGCGGCGCTGGCGGCGTGCGGGCTCGGACGGGAGCGGGTGCGGTTTGCCGACCTCGCGTTCTACGAGCGCGGGCGCTACCGGCAGTTCCGTCCGGATGCCGCCGACGCGGCCGCGCTGGTGTCGGTCCTGCGTGAGATCCGTCCGCACCAGATCTTCGCCACCGGTGACCGCGATGATCCGTCCTCGATCACGGCGGTGTGCTTCGACCTGATTCGCCGGGCGTGCGCCGAGCTGCGCGACGAGACATGGTTTGCGGAGTGTCGGGTCTGGCTCTACCGCGGCGTGGAGACGGCGTGGGATGCGGCGGAAATCGACATGGCGGTGCCGTTCAGTCCGCGCGAGCTCGAGCAGAAGACCCAGGCGATCTTCCACCACCAGAGCCAGCGCAGCCAGACCCCGGTGTCGGCCGGACTGCGCGAGCCGTGGCAGCAGGCCGAGCAGCACAACCGCGGACTGGCCACGGTGTACGACGCGCTGGGCCTCGCGAACTACGAGGCGATCGAGGCGTTCCAGCGGTGGCGCCCGGCTTCGGCCTGACGTTGATCGCTTCCGTTTCGTCAATCTCCCATTGCCGGTACTTTCTCCGTCCTTCCTTTCCCGATGCGTTTTTCCGATCCGATGGCCGATGTGTACGTGCCCGCTGGCGCCCAGGCGCCGACGGAGGCGCTGCGCGAGGTGACGCACCTGTGCGTCGCCGCGCATCAGGACGACATTGAGATCATGGCGCACGACGGCATCTGTGACTGCCTCGATGCCCCGGATCGCCGCGCGTTCGGCGGGGTCGTCGTCACTGACGGCGCAGGTTCCCCTCGGACCGGACCCTACGCGCACCTCACGGACGAGGAGATGAAGGGAGTGCGGCGTCAGGAGCAGCGGCGGGCCGCGGAGCTCGGGCGTTACCGGATCCAGGTGCAGCTGGCTCACCCCAGTGCGCGGGTGAAGCAGCCACGCCAGCCGCAGGTCGTCGCGGACCTGACCACGATCTTCGCCGGTTGCTCGCCCGAAGTCGTGTACCTGCACAATCCGGCGGACAAGCACGACACCCACATCGCGGTTTTGCACCGTTGCCTCGAGGCCCTGCGCAGCCTGCCGGCGGAACGCCGCCCGCGGCGCGTGCTCGGCGTCGAAGTGTGGCGTGATCTCGACTGGTTGGATGACACCGTGAAAGTCGCGCTCGACGCCGGCCGCCGGCCGGAACTCGCGCTGGAGCTGGTGCGGATTTTTGACTCCCAAGTGACGGGTGGAAAGCGCTACGACCTCGCGTCGCAGGGGCGCCGCACGGCCAACGCGACCTACAGCACGCCGCGCGCGGCGGACCAGCTGGCGGGCATCACCTGGGCCTGGGACCTCACTCCCGTGTTGGCCGAGGGAGGCCCGAGCCTCGAGTCCTTCACCCTTGCGCAGATTGACCAGTTCCGCCGCGACGTGCAGGAACGGCTACGGCGCTTCGCCTGACTTGTTGGATCGGGGCGGTGGGGCCGCGTCGGATCCGGAGCCGGGCGCGGGTCCGAGCGGAGGACAGAAAAGCAGACCGGGCGGGTGAAGCCGGGTGGGTTGAGCCGCACCAAGCCGGCTCAGGACGCTGGCGTGCGGTTCGAGTCGCAGCGGCTTTTCCGAGACGTCGCCGCTCAGAGATCGATCGTGCGACCCTCGATCGCCGACTGATCCGCGGCGATGACGACGCGGAGGCTGTCGATGGCGCTCTGGAGGTGGGCGGTGAGATCGAGGTCCTCGCGGATCGCGCGCAGGAAGACCTCCTGCTCGCGGCGGCAGAGCTCGTCATGGGAGGGCTCGTCCGAGACATCGATCCATTCGTCGGCGCGGGAGAACGTGCCATCGGCCGCGAGGTCGGAGTGGTGACGCAGCAGTGACTCGGTCGCGCTGTGCGAGCCCACGTCGGCGGACTTTCCGGCGCTGGCGGCCTTGCGGGCCATGATGCTGACGCAGCCCTTGGGACCGACCACGTCCTTCACGAAGAACGCCGTTTCGCTCATCATCGGACCCCAGCCGGCCTCGTACCAGCCGACGGAACCATCGTCGAAGGCCACCTGCAGGTGGCCGTAGTTCACGCGGCCCGCGGGCAGGTCATCGGTGAGGCGGGCGCGCAGCCCGCTGACCCGGATCGGGCGGGCCTGGGTCATCCGGCACATCACCTCGATGTAGTGGACACCGCAGTCGACGATCGGAGACAGGGCCGACAGCAGGTTGCGGTGTGTCTGCCAGTTGGCGCCGGAGCTCTGCTGGTTGAGGTTCATGCGCATGACCAGCGGCTTGCCGAGCGTCTGGGCGAGTTCGACGAAGCGCAGCCACGACGGATGGACCTGCAGGATGTAGCCCACGACCAGCTTGCGCCGGAGGCGGTGCGCGGTGGCGACCACGCGCTCGCATTCCGCGACGGTCTCGGCGACGGGCTTCTCGAGGAAGACGTGGGCTCCGGCTTCCATCGCGGCGATGGCGTAGGCGGCGTGCGTGTCCGGATAGGTGCTGATGCAGACCACATCCGGTCGCGTGGCGGCGAGCGCCTGCGTGTAATCGGAGAACTCGGCGATCCCGCCCCCGAGCTTGCGGTTGAGGACCCCGCGGGAGTCGGCCCCGCGGCTGACTAGGCCGACGATTTCAAAGTCTTGGGCGAGCGCGTGGTAGGCGAGCGCGTGGGAAGTGCCCATGTGGCCGCAGCCAGCAACGAGGACGCGAAGACGGGAAGGCATGGCGAGTCGGGGAAAGGCGGCGCAGCGCGGGTGGGAGTCCGATTAGTGGGGCGTATTCGCGGGACTGGCGGCGGCGGGACCGTGGGTCGGCGGCCGGAAGAAGAAGAGCAGCAGTGCGATCCCGGCGATGGCGATGACCGTCGGGACGAGGAACAGCTGCTGGTAGTTGATTTCGCCGCCGGCGGGCGTGAACGTCGCGACGAGGCGCGGAAACAGCTGGCTCGCCACGACCATGCCGAGGCCGAGGATCAGCAGGTTGGCGGCGCCTTGGGCGCTGGCCCGTACATCCTTCGGGAAAACGGCATCGACGAAGATGTAGACGGTGGCGAAGAAGAACGCGTAGCAGACCCCGTGCAGGACCTGCACGGCGATGATCAACCACGTTTGGTTGGACTCGGCGAACGCAGCGAAGACCCCGTAGCGGATGGCGTGTCCGAGGATGCCGCAGATCATCGTCCACTTCCAGCCGAGCCGGGTGAGGACGGCACCGAGCACCAGCATCGTGACGATTTCCGCGACCTGTCCGAGACTGCTCACCACCATCGTCATCTTGGCGGAGATGCCCACGTGCGTGAGGAAGCCGTCGATGACGACGAAGTAGCCGTTGTGGATGACCGAGTCGAGGAACGTGACGAGGAACAGGATTGCGACGAACGGCTGGCGGAGCAGCTTGGCCGCGCGCATCCAGGCGAAACGGTCCAAGCCCTGGGCATCGCGGCGGGGAGGCGTGTGCGGAAGGGTGAGGCTGTAGGCGGCGAGGACGAAGGAGATGAGGCCCGCGACGATGAAGACCCAGCGCGTATCGGCCGCATCGGCCTTGTCACCGAGGAGGAAGATGAAAGGCCAGCTGACGACGATCCAGCCGACGGTGCCGCCCATACGCACGAAGCCGAAGTCGCGCGCCGGGTCGCGCAGGTGCGCGAAGGCGAGGGAATTTGTGACCGACAGGGTGGGGACGTAGAGCAGGCCGTAGATCAGGAACAGCGTGAAGAACGTGGCGAAGGAGGTGGTGTAGGCGGTCGCGATGAGCGCGATGCCGCCGACGAGATGGCTGAAGGCGAGGAAGCGCTCGGCCGCGAAATTGCGGTCGGCGAACTGGTTGCTGAAGAAGAGGCCGATCACCGAGGCGATGCCGAACACGCTGCCGATCCACGCTTGTTGGCCGGCGCTGAAGCCGAGCATGCCCATGTAGGGGAAGATCTTGATCTGCCAGGCGCCCCAGATCGCGATCTCCAGGAGCATCATGAAAAAGAGCCGGTTGCGTAGTGAGGAGTTCATGAAGGAATGAGCAGCAGGGGGTGGGTCCGCGGGGTGGGGATTGACGGGGCGAGCTACGCCAACGGATCAGGGTCGGCTCGGCAACTCCGACTTTGCGGAAGCGTGAAGTTCGGCGGTTGGCGCCCGTCCCGGTTCTCCCGGCGAGACGCCGCGCGAGTCCTTGGCGGGTGGGTGCGCGACCGCAGGCGCCGGCTCAGCCCGGAGGCCAGTGCAGGGCGCGGCCGCCGAGCAGGTGGACGTGAAGGTGGGGGACGCTCTCGCCGCCGTGGGGACCGTGGTTGATCACGACGCGGAAGCCCTGCGTGAGTTGGAGCCGGGCGGCGAGCTGACCCGCGGTGAGGAGAAGGTGGCCGAGGAGGGCCTCGTCGCCGGGCTGAGCCAGACCGAGCCGGTCGATGCGTCGCTTGGGAATCACCAACACATGGACCGGAGCCTGCGGATTGATGTCGTGAATGGCGATGCACTGATCGTCCTCGTGCTCGATGCGGGCGGGGATTTCCCGGGCGATGATGCGTTCAAACAGGGAAGGGGAGGGCATGGCGGAGTGAGGCGGGCGAAAGTGACCCTACAGAAGGAGCAGGTTGAGTGAGGTCGAGCGCGGAACCCGTGTGGCGGTGAGTTCGCGGATGAAGGCGAGGGACTCCTCATAGTCCCGCTGGCGGCGCGGGCTGGCGCGCCGACCCGGCGGGATGAGGGCGGAGCGGAGGTTCGTGATCAGGAGCGTGGAGTCGCGAAACCCAGCGAGGTGGCGCAGCCCTTGGAGGATTTCCGCGCGGGTGAACAGGGGCGTCGCGGCCACCGCGCCGAGCGATGCGTCCCAATGGTAGAACCCATGCCGCGGGCGGTCGCGGAAGAGCCGGGCGAGGAGATCCGCGGCGGCGGCGTTGAACGCCTGATCATAGGCCAGTTCGTGCCGTGCATCGCCACCGGCGGCCTCCTCCGCGAGGTCGGCGAGGCGAAAGCGGATCGCCTCCTTGATCTGCTGGGCGAGGTACAGGTCGCTTCCGGTGAGCGGAGCGAAGAGCGAGTGGATCAGCTGGAGCCGGCGGGACTCGGCGCGCGAAGGCTTCGGCATGGCGGCGACGTGGGCGCGGTCCGTCGCGCGACTCAGGAAGGATCGGTCGCGTCCGCGCCGGGACGGCGGAGCGTGCTGATCTCGTCGACGAATTCCGTCACGTCCCGGAACTCCTTATACACGCTTGCGAAACGGACGTAGGCCACCTGGTCGATCTTGCGGAGACGCTGCATGACCCCGTCGCCGATGGCCTGGGACGGAATCTCGGAATCAAAGCGGGCTTCAAGGGCGTCGAGGACGTCCTCGATCAGCATGGCGATCTGTTCGGCATCCACCGGGCGCTTGTGGCATGCGGCGCGGACGGCGCGGACCAGCTTGTCGCGGTCGAAGTCCTCGCGGCGACCGTCGCGCTTCAGCACCACGATCCCGTCGCGCACGTGCGTCTCGGTGGTGGTGTAGCGGTGGCCGCACTCGAGGCATTCGCGGCGGCGGCGGATGGTTGACCCCTCCCGGCCGATCCGAGAGTCGATCACCTTATCCTCAATCGAAGTGCATTTCGGGCAGCGCATGGTGGGTGGGACCGCTCGGGTTCAACCGAGTTCGAGGAAATTGCGCAGGATCTGCATCCCGCCCTCGGTGGCGATGCTCTCGGGGTGGAACTGGACGCCCCAGATCGGCAGCGAGGTGTGACGGAC
>CAZEJZ010000117.1:0-7848 GCA_964512415.1 uncultured Opitutaceae bacterium | reverse complement strand
AGGTGGCGGACGAACCCGGCGGCTTGCCGCGCCACGGTGGTCTCCTCGAGTCCGGTGTGCAGGTTGGAAAGCTCGATCACCGCGGGTCCGTCATAGCCGCGCTCCCGCAGGATGGCGAGACAGCCGGCCAGGTCGGCATGGCCGGATCCGAATTCCACCGCGGGCCACCAGCCGCGCGGATCCTCGTCTCCGGGCACCCGCAGAACGTCTTTGAGTTGGACCATGAAAAGGCGACCCGGGCCGATTTCGCGCAGCAACGCGGCCGGGGCGTCGCCGGTGCGCAGCGCGTTGCCGAGGTCGAGGCACAGTCCGGGCGCCGGCGTGCCGGTTTGGGCGAGAAGATCGAGCAGATCGCGGACGCGGAAGTCCGCATGGTTCTCCACGGACAAAAGGACGCCCTCGTCGCGCGCCGCGCGGGCCAGTTCGCGCAAGGGTGCGGCGAGGAGATGTTTCCGCGCCTCGACCGGTTGGTGGAAGTTGTTCTGGTTTCCGAGGACGATTCTCATCTGGGTGGCGCCGATCCGCGCGCACCACCGCAGATGGTCCAGGGCGTCGGGCAAGGCGTCCGGGTTGCGTCCGCCATCGAAGCCGCGCGGATGGCCCCAGGTGAGGACAACCTCGCGCTCCCCGGCTCCGCGCCACCGCGCGATTTCCTCCTCCGCCCGGGCGCGGGGCGGAAGGTAGGCGGTCTGCAGCGAGGCGAGACGGAGGCCCGTGCCGTCGAGGAAGTCGAGGAAAGTGCGCAGGGTCCAGCGGACGGAGGCCGGGGATTCCCAAGGCGTGGTTTCGCCGAAAAAGCGGTGGAACGAGTAGCTGTCGAGGCCCGGCCTCATCGCGAGAGCCATCCGCCGTCCACGGGCAGGATGACACCGTGCAGGTAATCGGCGGCGGGGGAGGCGAGAAAGAGGACGGGGCCGGCGAGGTCGGACGGCTCGCCCCAGCGTCCGCTGGTCAGGCGCGCGAGCACCTGATCGTGGCGCACCGGGTCGGTCCAGACGTGGCGGTTGAGCTTGGTCTTGATGTAGCCGGGCGCCACCGCGTTGACGTTCACGCCGTGCGGGGCCCATTCGTTGGAGAGGGCCTTGGTCAGCTGTCCGACCCCGCCTTTGGCCGCGGCGTAGGCGCAGGCGTTGAGTCCCCCCTGGAAGGTGAGCATGGAGGCGAAGTTGATGATCTTGCCGCGCCGCCGCGCGACCATCTCCGGGGCGACCGCCTGGGCGAGGCGGAAGGTGGCGGTGAGATTGACCTGCAGCTGGCTTTCGAATTCCGCAAGCCCGACCGACATGGCCGGCCCCGGAAAGACATTGCCGTGGGCCTGGACCAGCACATCGATGCCGCCGAGCGCGTCCCGCGCCTCGCCGGCCAGCTGCCGGATGGAAGCGTCGGCCGACAGATCGGCGGGGAGACAAACCGCGCCTTGACGGCGGGGGGCGGCGGCCTCCGTTCCGGGGCGCGCCGCGACGGCCACCCGGGCGCCCGCCGCGAGAAAGGCTCCGACCAGGGCCGACCCGATGCCGCCGGTCCCGCCGGTGATGAGAACGCGGAGGCCGGCAACGTCGAAGAGGGGCGGAGAGAGTGTCATCAATCAGGCCGTGTTGCGCAAGCGGAGGGCGAGGGGTTTGCGGATGGCGAACAACCTCGGGTATTCCGGTCCGGGCGGCGCGATCTCGAGCGCGGGCAGGCGGGCGAGCAGGCCGTTGATCGCGAGGCGGGCTTCGAGCCGGGCCAGGGGGGCGCCGAGGCAGAGGTGGATGCCGTGGCCGAAGCTGACATTCCCGGCGTCCGGCCGGGTGATGAGAAACTCATCCGGCCGGTCGAAGCGCGCGGGGTCGCGGTTGGCGGCGCCGATGAGGAAATGCACGTATTCGCCGCGGCGGATGGTTTGTCCGAGGATTTCCAAATCGACCGAGGTGATGCGCGACTGTTTCTGCACGGACGAATCGAAGCGCAGGGCTTCCTCCACGGCCGCGGCGGCGAGCGACGGGTCGGCGCGGAGGAGGGCGAGCTGGTCCGGGTGGTCGATGAGCGCTTTGACCATGTTGCCGATGAGCCCCTCGGTCGTTTCGAATCCGGCGAAAAAGAGGTTGATGGCCAGCGAGGCGACCTCGTCGTCGGTCAGGCCTTCCTGCGGGGCGGACGCGGCGAGGCGGCTGAGCAGGTTGTCGCCGGGGTCGGCGCGCAGGGTGGCGATGAGTTCCTTGAAATAGGCGCGGGATTCGGCCGCCATGCGCTCGGCGTGTTCCGCCACATCGAGCGGGACCCGCGAGTGCGAGACGAAGTGGGCCAGCCCGTCGGACCATCCGCGCAATTGCGCGCGCCGCTCGAACGGCACGCCGAGCAACTCGCAGATGACCAGCGCGGGAAGCTGGAAGGAAAACCCGCTCACGAGGTCGAAAGACGGCCCTTGCAGGGCGCGGTCGAGCAGGTCGGCCACAAGGGCCGCGATTTTCGGCTCGAGCCCGGCGATGGTCTGCGCGGTGAAGGACTTGCCGATCAGTTTGCGCAGGCGGGTGTGGTCCGGCGGATCCTGGAAATTCATCCAGCGGTCGAGGGTGGACACGACGGTCTGCAGCCGCGCGCGTTCGTCCGTGCCGAAATGCGCCGCGATGGCGGCGATGCGTCCGGAGGCGATGAAGCGTTTGTCGGACAGCCCCTCTCTGACCTGCTCGAACGGGCAGACGACCCAGGCGCCGATTTCCGCGCACCAAAAAACCGGGGACCGGGCGAGCAGGTCGCGGTAGACCGGGTAGGGATCGCGGAAGAACGCGGGGGTGAGGAAATCCGGGTTGGCCGGGGGCGGGGCGGAGGGAGGAGCAGCGGTCATGCGTTGGCCAGGTTGAATCCTCCGTCCACGGTGAGCACCTGTCCGGTGGCGAAGGAAGATCGGCCGGAGAGGAAGAAAACGATGCCTTCGGCGATTTCGGCGGTGCGCCCGATGCGGCCGAGCGGGATTTTTTCCGCCATGGCCCGGGTCAATTCGCCTTCTTTGAGGCCGAGGATGGCGCCGCGTTCCCGGTCCACTTTTTCCCACATGGGGGTGGGGATGACGCCGGGGCTGACCGCATTGACGCGGATGCCCCGCGGGGCGAGGTCGAGGGCGAAGGTGCGGGTGATGTGTTCGACCGCGTGCTTGCTCGCGGCGTAGTCGGCGTTGTTCGGCCGGGGGCCGTTGGCCGAGGTGGCGCTGACCGACACGATGGAACCCGCGGTGCCCGCGTCAACCATGGTGCGGGCCAGCCCCTGGATGAAGAAGAAGGTGCCGCGCAGGTTGACCGCCATGGTGGTGTCCCATTCCTTCTCTCCGAGTTCGAGCACCGGGGCGAAGAAAATGACCCCGGCCGCGGAGACGCCGCCGTCGAGACGTCCGAAGGTCTCCAGCGCGGACGCGCCGAGGCGGCGTCCGAGCGCGGCGTCGGTGATGTCGCCGGCCTGCACGGCCGCTCGGCCGGCGGCGGCGCCGAGTCCGGCCCGGACGCGTTCGAGCGCAGCGGGATCGCGGTCGGTGAGGAGGAGGCGCGCACCGGCCGCGGCGAGCAGTCCGGCCACGGTCGAACCGAGGCCGCCGGCCGCGCCGCTTATGACAAAAACCCTGTCGTGCAGATCGTGGGTGTCGGTGGTGTTCATGGCGTTCAAATCGAGGTGCACTGCCATCCCATCAGTCCGGCCAGCCGCCCCAGCTCCGGGGATAGATGGCCGCGGCAGGTGGCCGCGTGGTGCACGGGGCCGGCGGAGATCCAGCGGCGGTAGGTTTCGTGCAGGCCGGCGCGGGCCGGGCGGAAAAAGCCGGTGATGGCCCCGGTGTCCGGCAGCGGTTCGGACAGGATTTCGCCTTCCATGCAAACGAGGTGGAAGCCGCTCCCGCCGACCGGAGTCAGGCTGATGACGGTGACCGGACCGGCGGCCAGCGGGTAGGCGAACGAGGCGCCGCGTCCGTGCAGGCCGCGGAAGTTCGCGTTGCCGGTGAGGACGGCCGGGCTTTCCGGCGCGCGCAGGCCGTCGGCCGACTCGCCGGAGTTGGCCAGGACGATGGCCCCGCGTTCCTCGTCGAGCACCTGGACTTCGGTGTAGAGTGCGTCGCCGGCGAGTTCGCGTCCGAGCAGGAGGGCCAGCGCGGTGGGAATGTCGCCCACTTCGGAGCAGGGTATGCCGGCGGCGTGGAGGCGGCTGATCGCGTAGGTGGCGGTGAGGCCGATTTCCGGGTTGCGCAGGCAATTGGGACCGTGGCTGTTCACCGTGGCGCAGGCGAAAGGGGCCTCCGCGGCAAAGCGGTCGATGGCGAGAAAAAGCCGGGCCGAGCGGAGAAGTTCGTCCTCCGTCATATCGCGCACCGGCCATGTCGAGCGCATGCGGTCCGCCTCGCGACGCACGTCCTCTCCGTCCACTGCCCGGCAGGCCGCGGTGAGTTCCTCGGCCGACTTGGCCGCGGCCCGCAGGCCGAGTTCGGCGCGGTGCGGCTCCGGAAGGAGGACGTCCGACATTTGCGGGAACGGCTCGCCGACCTGGAGGACGTGCGCGCCGCGCAGGGCGGCGGCGGCGCGCGCGAGGCGGAAGAAAGCGTCGAGGCCTCGGCGTTCCGCATCGCTTTGGCGGGAGGCGCAAAGGACTTCGAAATTCCGTCCGCGCCGGGCGAGGACATTGGCCAGGGCCTGGACGCCGATCTGTCCGGTGTTGCGGACGATTTCCACCATCGAATAGGCGGGACCGACCGTGGTGATGCCCTGGCGGTGCCAGAGGAGCAGGGGTGCGCCGGTCTCGCGGATGGCGGCATCGGAAATCTCCGAAAAGACCGCTATGACACAAAGGGCGACGAGGCAATCCGCGCCGGCTTCCCGCAGGGCGCGGCCGGCCGCGGCGGCGGCGGCCGGATCGGCCAGCGGTTCCGTGCCGCCGAGGACCGAACCGAAGGCTTCGAGGGCCCGGCGCGCGGCGAGGATTTCCTCCCGCTTGCGCGGGCCGAAGTCGTCGGAGAGCGACTCGTAGTAGTCGACGTAAAAGGGCAGGAAGCCGATGCGCAGCGGCCGGTTCATGGCCGGCCGAGGGCTTCGCGCAGGACATCGCGGAGCATGATCGTCTCGCTGAGGTTGTCCACGCGGTTGCAGTCCCATCCCTGCATCCAGACATATTCCACGCAGATCCACCCGCGGTAGCCTGAGCGCGCCAGCGAGCGGGCGAGCCGCGGGAAGTCGATGGTGTTTTCCTCGGCGATGACCTGGATGCGGTCGCGGCAGGCGCCGCGGGCGTGGAAATGGACGGCGCGCGAATGCAATCGCTCGATTTCCTCGACCGGATGACCGGGCACGACGAAATGACCGTAGTCCAGGATCAGGCCGAGCGAGGGAACGGCATCCAGCAAGGCCAGCACCTCGTCGGGCGAGGAAATCACCGAGCCGATGTGCGCCTCGCAGGAAAGCGGCAGACCCGCGGCGGCGGCTTCTTCGGCACGCCAGGCAAGCCCTTCGACCGAGCGCGCGAACGAGGCCTTGCGCTCCTCGCCTTCCCACGGGATGCCGGGCAGCACGGAAAAGTGCTCCGCGCCGCAGGCCAGGGAGAATTCGAGCGCGCGGCAGAAAATGTCGCGTGAGGCGGCCTGGTTGGCGGGGTCCGGGTCGTTGGGCGACAACGTGCCGACATCCGTGCCAGGGGTCAGGAAAATATCGGCGATGCGCAGGCCGAGATACTCGCAACGCTGGCGCAGATCCGCCGCGCTGGCGGCCGGCGCGCGCAACACATCGCCCGGGCGGAGGTGGCTGCGGCCTTCGAACAATCCGATGTCCACCCCCTCGAAGCCGAGGTCGCGGATCAACTCCAGCGAACGCTGGTGCGAAAGCAGGGGAAAGGTGAAATCGGCGCAGGACAGCTTGATGTCCGCTCCGTTGGGCTGGGATTCGGTCGTGCGCATGGCGGGTGAGTCAGAACGAGTATTGCTGGACGATCTCCTCGCGCACCTGGACGCCGAGGCCGGGGGTGTCGCGCACGGCCACGAGTCCGTTCACCGCGACCCACGGGTCGGAGACCAATTCGTGCTGCATGGGCGAAGGGTGGGGTTTGAAGTCCATGCACCAGGCGGCGCGCGACGAGGCGACGAGATGCACGCTGGCGGCGGTGTTGAGCGCGCTGCTCCAGGTGTGCGCGGAAAACCTGAGATTGGCCGCCTCGATGAGCGGGATGACCTTGCGGCAGCCCGTGATGCCCTGGCAGCGGCCCGGGTCCATCTGCACGACGTCCACCCCGCCGGCCGCGATGAGGCGGCGGTAACCGTCGAGGTTCCATTCCTGCTCGCCCGTGCCGATGCGGGTGGAGGTTTTCTGCCGCAGGAAAACATGCGCGGCGTAGTCCTGCGGCGGCAGCGGTTCCTCGATCCAGAGCAGGCGGAATTCCTCGAGCGCGCGGATCCGCTCGATGGCGGTGTGCACGTCCCAGCGCACGCGCGCGCCGAGCACGTCGAGCACGAGGTCCGGACCGTCGCCGATGGCCCCGCGGATCCGGCGGACGAGATCGATGTCGCGCGCGGCGTCGGTGCCGAAGACCGATTCCGGGCGCGTGCCCCATCCGCCTTTGACGATCGGGTAGCCCTCGCCGGCCATGAAGCGGAACTCGTCCACCGTCCAGTCGGGGTTGTCCATGTCGAGGTGGATCGAGCCCATGGCCACGGCGTGGTCGCGCAGGCGTCCGCCGATGAGGTTGCAGACGGGCTGACCGAGAAGTTTCCCCTTGAGGTCCCAGAGCGCCATGTCCACCGCGGAGAGCGCGAAGGCGGCGCTGCCCTGCGGTCCATACCACCACGTGCGGTCGGCCATGCGGTGCCAGCAGGCCTCCACTTCCAGCGCGCTCATCCCGGCGAGCAGCGGAACGTAGCCTTCCTCGATGATCGTTTTGGCCGCGCGACAGGACTCGGGAAACTGGCTGATGCATTCGCCCCAGCCGGTGGTGCCGTCCTCGCCCTCGACGCGGGCCAAGGTGATGTAGCGGATGGCGCCGTGATCGTGCGGTTCGGGGTAGCGGAGGGGATGGGCGGTGATGGTTTTGATTTTCACGGGCGGAAAGAACGGAGGTTCAAGGGGCCACGGCCCGGCCTTCGCCCGCCGAGCGGCAGGCGGCTTCGATGAGGCGCATGGCATAGTGGCCGAGGGAGGCGGGTGAAAGATTCGGGGCGAGGCCGAGGGCAGCATCGACCAGGTTGTTGGCCGGGGCGAACTTCGGATAGATCTCGTCCGCGGTCAGCGGGGCCAGTTCCTCCGGCGGGCCCCCGGCTTTCTGGATCGAGCAGGTGCCCTTCCACAGTTCGAGGGTGACGACGCCCGCCGTGCCGACCACGCGGATTTCATGGAAGCGTCCGACATCCGGCCGCGTGCCCAGGGTGCCGATGGAGGCCAGCGCACCGTTCTCGAGAACGAGATGGGCGACGTTGGTCGCATCGACCGCGGTGCCCGCGTGGTCGAAGCGGGCGGAGATTTCCCGCGGTTCCAGTCCGGTGAGGAACCCGAGGTAGGCCAGGATATGCGAGGCCTGGCAGTAAATGTGGCCCCCGCCGGCCACCGCGGGGTCCGCGTAGGAGCGGCGGTCGGGTTCGACGAGGGGCGCGGCCGCCGCGTCCACCCCGTCATTCCCGCCCATCACCTCGGCGAACGGCCGGCCTTCGTAGAGGGGCAGGCAGAAATTGCTCATGACTATGGAGACCAAACGGACCTTCCCGATGTCACCCGCGGCGATGCGCGTGCGGGCTTCCCTGCCGTGGCGCGTGTAATGCCACGGGCAGCTGATGAGGAATTGGACGCCCCGGTGTTCGGCCAACGCGACCAGTTCGGCCGATTCGGCCGCGCGCAGGGTCATCGGTTTTTCGATGAGGAC
>CAZEJZ010000116.1:0-7880 GCA_964512415.1 uncultured Opitutaceae bacterium | reverse complement strand
GGCAGGCTGACATGGCGCGACGAGCCGGGCGAGCCAAGACGATGCACCGCCGCCGTGATCACGGAAACAGCCGAGGTGACGCTCGCCCCGCCGCCAATCTCGTTTGACACGATGGGGAGAGCCGGGGTGAGCATGGAGGGTTGCATGCCAGCTCTGGGTCCATCCTTCGGCGAAGCGTCCCGGTCCGAGCAGGGAAGGGTGTCTCCGTGATCCGCGCGAGGGGCTTCGCGTGCGGGGTCGCGGCCCTCGTCGCCGCGAGTCGGTTGGCCGAGGGGCGCACTGACACTCCTACGACTCCGCTTCACTCGCCCGCCCCGGAAATCCGCCGGGAGGTTTTCCTCGCGTCCCCGAAACCCGGCGTGGCCGTGCTCGCGAGCGCCTATTACACGCGTCCCACCGGCTTCGACTTGATTTCGATGCACCAATGGATGTCGCGGTCCGACACGACCGACGTCGCGTACCTCCGCCTCTCCGCCGACCACGGCGCGACGTGGACGCCGGCCGAGGAAGTGCGGACCGAGGAGCGCCGCCCGAACGGCACCCTGCGGCGCATGCTGCGCGGAGGGTGCGTGGACCCACACACCGGCATCTTCGTCCGTTTCCGGATCGAGGGCGTGCTGCCGACGGACGATCCGCTGGAGGGGCTGCGCCAGTGGGCGGTGCACTACAGTGCGTCGCGGGACGGGGGACGGACTTGGTTCGTCGATGAACAAATCATCCATCGCGGCGCGGGGTTTTCCGCGGAGCGCCCGCTGCCGGGCGTCGAAATCGGTAAGACCTGCTACATGATCGGAGACACCGCGTCGGTGCCGCTCTTCCTCGACGACGGCACGCTCCTGCTGCCGATCGTCCTCACCCCGGCGGGCCCCGACGGCCGGTACGTTAACCCCGGGGGAGGCTACACATACACGGATGCCGCGGTGCTGCGGGGACGTTGGACGCCGGATCACGCGCGTCTTGAGTGGGAACTCTCGGCCCGGGTGACGGCTGATCCGGCGCGGTCCACGCGCGGCATGGACGAACCCACCCTGGCGCAACTCGCGGACGGGCGGCTGCTCATGGTGCTGCGCGGTTCAAACGATCGTAAGCCAGGTTTGCCGGGACATCGCTGGGTCGCCTTCTCGACGGATCACGGACGGAGCTGGACCCCTCCGGTGCCGTGGACCTACACGAGCGGCGGCGCGTTTTTTTCCCCGGCCTCGTGTTCGCAGCTGCTGACCCACACCAGCGGGAGGATCTTCTGGCTGGGCAACCTCACACCGGAGAACCCCCGCGGCAACCGGCCGCGCTATCCGTTCGTGGTGGGCGAGGTGGACCGCTCCAGCGGCCTGCTCATCGAGCGATCCGTGCGGGTGGTCGATGATCGCCGACCCGGTGACAGCCCGGATCTTTCGCTCTCGAACTTTTCCGCCCGCGAGGATCGGCGCACCGGCGAAATCGTGCTGCACCTCACGCGGCTCTTCGCCCGTGCGCAGGGCGAAGCGCGAGATTGGACGGCGGACGCGGAGATCTACCGCATCCCCGTGGACTAACCTGCCGCTGCCTGCGACCGCCCGTAAAGCGGGCAGACCACGCAGCGGTGCCGCCTGCCCCCCGGATACTTGCTAGCTAATCCCCGTCGGAGCGCTTTCTCCTCGATCGCCGGCATTCGCTGCCGTCTGGATCAGCAGTTCCACCTCCGCATTTAAAACGCACCTTAATTGCGACTCGGGCCGAGCGGATCCGGAATGGCGATTGATGCGGGCCGCACCTCGTGTTTTCGAGGGCCCTAAAGGGAGTCGACACTATGCTGTTCCTTATTATCGCTGAAGGGGTTAGTTCGACCTCGAGGCTCGGTGTTCTCGGTCTCAACTTGATTCGAATTCCCGCTGTTTTCTCCCGATGAAACTCTTCTCCCGCCCCGCCGTCATGCTGGCGCTGATACTAATGAGCGGCGTGTCGGCTTCGCTGGCGGGGGTCCGGACTGGTCAGACGCTGATCACGGCCAAGCCGAGCAAAGATCTGATCCCCGGACGATACATCGTTGTGCTCAAGGAGGGGGCGCGTTCCGATGCGGTGGCCAAGCGCCACGGGCTGGATCCGGATGTGGTGTATGACTCGGCGTTCAAGGGTTTTGCGGGCACTGTAGCGGAAACGCGAGTGAGGGGGCTGCTTTCGGATGGCGATGTGGCGTGGGTCGAGCAAGACCAGCGTGTCTCCGTGACCGCGCAGATGGTACCGGTCGGCATTCGTCGCGTCGGTGCGGACCTTAATCCGACGGTCGTCGCTGCCTACCTCGCGAAGGTGGGGGTCAATGTCGATATCGCGATCGTTGATACCGGAATTCAGCTGAATCACCCGGAGTTGAATGTGGTCAGGGACGTCAGTTTCATCCGGGGGATTCGCTCGGGTGATGACGACAACGGCCACGGCACGCACTGTGCGGGGATCGCCGCCGCGCGGGATAATGTCGCAGGCGTCGTCGGAGTCGCACCGGGAGCCCGTCTCTGGGCGGTCAAGGTCCTTGATCGCAGCGGCAGCGGGTCGATGTCCGGCGTGATCAAGGGGGTTGATTACGTCACCAGCAATGCCGCCTCCATCGAGGTGGCCAACATGAGTCTGGGGGGCGGAAATTCCGATACGCTCAAACTCGCGATCGCCAAGGCGGCCGCTAAGGGCGTGGTGTTCGCGGTCGCGGCAGGCAATAACGGAGCCGATGCATCGAGTTCCAGTCCGGCCAACAGTCCCGACGTGCTCAGCGTGAGCGCGATCGTGGACACAGATGGCCTGCCGGGCGGCCTGGGTGGCTTTTCGGGCTACGGCGCGGATGACGCTTTCGCGAGTTTCAGCAATTACGGCAGCGTCGTGAACATTGCCGCTCCTGGCGTGGCCATCCTCTCCACGTTTATCAATGGCGGCTATGCGACGATGAGTGGGACGAGCATGGCTGCGCCCCACGTGGCCGGGGCGGCCGCGCTCTACCTAGCGACCCGGGTCAAGCCGACCTCTGCGGCGGGCGCCGCGTCGGTACGTCAGGCAATCATCACGGCGTCGCGGGCCTACTCGGCGGTTCCGATCCCCGGCGACAAAGACTCCGTGGCCGAGCCCGTCCTTTACGCAGAAAAGCTCTGAGTCGGTTTGCGGGCGCGACCGACCCACTCAGGTTTCGTTTCTGTTCGAGGCTTCGGGTCACGCCCCTCGGGCCATTTCGCCGGGTGGTTCCTTTGGCTCAAAGGTCGTTGACTCGCCGCGAGGCGGTGGGCTCCCTTTCGCGACCGCGGCTCCCTCACGTATGCCTGGATCGGCTTCCTAATGTCGTCTGTAAACCCTGCATCGGCTCCGACTGCCCAACTCTCGCCTGCCGAGGAACGTTTTGAGCGGTGGCGCAAGCGCCTGGGGTGGTACCTCGCACCGGTCGTGCTGGTGGTGCTCTGGTTCATCCCGTTTCCCGGGTTGTCGGAACCGGCGCGGCACCTTTTCGCGATCGTCGGCATGGCGTTGGTCCTGTGGATGACGGAAGCCATCCCGCTGGCCGCCACCGCGCTGCTGGCTCCGTCGCTCTGCGTGGTCGCGGGGCTGGGGTCGGCGCGCGAGGTGTTCAAGCCTTTCGCGGACCCGGTCATCTTTCTCTTCATCGGCAGTTTCTTCATGGGGCAGGCGATGCTGAAGCACGGGCTGAACCGCCGCTTTGCCTTCGCGCTCCTCGCCATGCCGTGGGTCAGCGCCAGCCCGATGCGCCTGTACGCGGCTTTCGCCGGCATCACCGCCCTTGTCTCGATGTGGGTCTCCAACGCCGCCACCACCGCGATGATGCTGCCGATCGCGCTCTCGATCCTCGCCGAGGTGGGCGCGCGCCAGGGCGCGGCGAACTTCCGTGCCACCCCGTACGCCGCGGGGTTGATCCTGATCACGGCCTTCGCCGCGTCCGTCGGCGGGATGGCGACTCCCGTGGGCACGCCGCCCAACCTCATCGGGATCGGCGCGCTCGAGCGACTGCTGGGCTACAAGGTCACGTTTTTCCAGTGGATGAGCCTGGGCCTGCCGGTCGCGATCGTGCTCGCCGTCTTCCTGGTGTGGCGTTTCAGCCGACAGTGCCCGTTCCCGACGCTCATGCTGTCCGAGAACCGGCGCTGGCTCGAGGCCGAGCGCGTGAATCTGGGACCCTGGACCCGCGGGCAGGTGAACGTCGTGGTCCTCTTCGCCGCCGCCGTGGTCCTCTGGATGCTCCCGGGCCTAGTCTCCGCGCTCGATCCCCGCGGGACGGCGAGTCCGGTGGCGACGTGGATCGCGGCGCGCATTCCGGAGAGCATCGTGGGCCTGCTGGCCGCGTCGGTCCTCTTCTTCCTGCCGGCGGATCGTCGGCGGGAGTCGTTCACCTTGGAGTGGCGGGACGCCGCCGGCATCGACTGGGGCACGATCCTGCTGTTCGCGGGAGGCATGTCCCTCGGCGAACTGATGTTCTCAACCGGCCTCGCCCACTGGATCGGCTCCGGTCTCGCCGGGATCTTCCAGAGCAATTCGGTCATCGGTCTCACGATCCTGTTCACCGCAGTCGGCATCGTCGTCAGCGAGACCACCACCAACACCGCCTCCGCCACGATGGTGGTGCCAATCGCGATCGCCGTGTCGCAGGCCGCCGGAGTCGACCCGCTCAAGCCCGCACTCGCCGCGTGCCTCGGCTGCTCCATGGGCTTCCTCCTCCCGGTCTCCACCGGCCCGAACGCCATGGCCTACGGCACCGGTTGCGTGCCGCTGCGGGCGATGATGCGGCACGGCCTGCTGCTCGACGTCGTGGGGTGGGTCGTCATCGTCGCAACCGTGCTGCTCCTCGGGCCTTCCATGCCGGCGACGCGCTGAGCGGTGGTGGGCAGGTCAGGCGTTCCGCAGGCCGCTCAGCCTTCCGGAGCACCCGGGCATCCGGCGTCCTGGCCGGGCCCCGTCCCGAAGCCTCCTGAGCCAATCTCAGAGTCCGCCCCCAGCCCATGAGGCGGCAGCGTTCCTTGCGCCGCGTCACCGCCACCGCCGGAGTTCGCAACCGTTGAAATGAGGGGTTCGTTTGCATCAAAACTGCTCATATAACCTTACCAGTATCCAATGTTCGTCTGGATAGGGAGATTGTAACACCGTGACCGTAAGTTCTTTGCTGGGATAGGTCCAGTTTCTGTATATCCCCGAATACTCGCGGCGCTCGGTGATCATTCACGGAGCATGCGGCTCCTGAAGCCCACGCGTCTCTCTTTCTTCCCCGAAACCAACCATGAACCCAACCCGATCGTTCGTTCCGAGAATCCGTCATCTGGCCCTGGCCCTCCTCTTGGCGTTGCCCGCTGGCCTGCGCGCCCAGCAGGCGACGGCCGCGGCGGCTGCGGCCGCCCCAAAGGACAAGGATGTCGTCAAGCTGGAGTCGATGCTCGTCACCGGTACGCGCCGGCTCGACCGCACGGCCGCCGAGTCCATGGCGCCGGTCGACATCATCAGCGAGGATCGGTTGAAGCTGTCCGTTTCTTCGGAACTCACCGACAAGCTGATGATGGACGTCCCTTCGTTCAATGTGCAGCGCCTGCCGCTGTCGGAAACGACGTCCTTTATCCGCCCGGCTCGCCTTCGGAACCTTTCCCCTGACCAGACTCTAGTCTTGATCAACGGCAAGCGTCAGCATCGCACCGCCGGCATCACCGCATCGGCGACCCAGGCGGTCGACCTGGCGCAGATCCCGGCCTCCGCCATCCAGCGCGTCGAGGTGCTGCGCGACGGAGCCTCCGCGCAGTACGGCTCCGATGCGATCGCCGGCGTGATCAACCTGATCCTCAAGCGCCGCATCGGCTACGACGGGTACGTGAACGCCAGCCAGTACTACGAGGGCGACGGCTTCAACCGGCAGGCCGGTTTCAACTACGGCATCGCGCTGCCGATGAACGGTTTCGTCAACATTTCGCTGGAATACACCAAGAACGACCGTACTTCGCGCGCGATCCAGCGTCCGGACGCCCTCGCGTACATCGCGGCCTTCCCGGACCGGGCGAAGTACGTGGCCAACCCGGTGCAGCCGTGGGGCCAGCCCGACCGCGAGGCCCGGCGCTTCGTGATCAACGGCGAGATCAGCCCGACCAGCGCGGTCCAGTTCTACGCGTTTTCCCTCTACGGCGCGGACAAGGGCGAGGACGACTTCAACTGGCGCAATCCCGCCACGAACGGCGCCTTCGCGCGCTCGGCCCTCCAGAGCGGCCCGAACGCGATCTTTCCGGACTTCAATCTCGTCAGCCTCTACCCGGGCGGCTTCCTGCCGCTCTTCAGCACGACGACCAACGACTTCACCCTCGTTGGCGGCGCAAAGGGCGTGACGGACTTCGGTCTGAACTGGGATCTCAGCGCCTCGACGGGTCACAATTTCACGGACTACGTTCTCCGTAACTCGTGGAATCCGTCCTACGGCCCGACGTCCCCGACGCGCTTCGATGTCGGCGGCATGCGGCAGCGCGAACGGAACGTCAACGCCGACTTCTCGCGCAGCTGGGATGCGGCCTCGATGGCCAAGCCGATCAACCTCGCGTTCGGCTTCGAAAGCCGCCGCGAAGACTTCGAGATCCGTCCCGGCGAGCGCGCGTCCTGGGACCGCGGCCCGTTGATCGACCTCGGCGTCGGCTCCAACGGCTACGCAGGCTGGACCGCCAACCAGGCGATCCGGAAGGCGCGCACGAGCAACGCCGGTTACGTGGATCTCGATCTGCAGCCGACGGCGCGGTTCGGCATGGCCGTCGCGGTGCGTTACGAGGATTTCTCCGACTTCGGCTCGACGACTGACGGCAAGGTCTCCGCGCGTCTCGAGCTCACGCCAAAGCTTTCGATGCGCGCCACCGCCTCCACCGGTTTCCACGCGCCGACTCCCGGCCTGAGCTACTACACTCGCACGTCTTCGGGTCCGCTGCCGGGCACACAGATCAACTCCCAGACGGGCTTGGTCAGCGTGAACAATCCCGTGGCGATCTTCTTCGGCGCCAAGCCGCTGAAGCCGGAGACCTCCCAAAACCGCAGCCTCGGCGCCGTCTACAAGCCGAATGACGCCTTCACGCTCTCGCTCGACGGCTACCAGATCGAGGTCGACGACCGCTTCACCGCGTCGCAGACGTTCACGCTGACCAACGACCAGCGCATCGCACTCGCCGCCACCGGCGTGGTCGACGCGCTCAACATCAATCGGCTGAACTTCTTCACCAACGCCTACGACACCCGCACCCGCGGCATCGATCTGGTCGGCTCGTACCGCTGGACGCTCTCGAAGAACGACAACGTCGTCGTGACGCTCGCCCTCAACCGCAACGACACGAAGATGCTCCGCGCCACGCCGGGCCTCGTGAGCAACGAGGGCCGGGTCAACCTCGAATCGCGCATCCCGAAGAACAACGGCAACGTCACGGTCGAGTACAACAAGTCCAAGTACAGCCTGATGGGCCGCGTGCGCTACTTCGGCACCTGGACGAGCGCCGACTCGCCGACGCTCATCCAGACGTTCAGCCAGCAGGTGCTCTTCGACTGCGCGGTGACGTACAAGTACTCCAGGCACCTGTCGGTGTCGGTCGGGGCGGAGAACCTCTTCGACCAATACCCGGACAAGGCGATCTTCAACGTCGCGGCGGGTCTGATCTATTCGCGTTTCTCGCCTTACGACACCGATGGCGGCCGCGTCTTCGCCCGGCTGAACTTCGCCTACTGAGACTGGCCATGGCTGTCTCGCGGCGCACGTTCCTCTCCTCGCTCGCCACCGCCGGGGTGGCCGCCCCGCAGATGTTCGTGCCTGCCGCCGCAGCAGCGCCGGCCTCCGGGTTCGATGAGGCCGTGGCTGCGGCCAGCCGGATCCGGGCGCGGTTCGCCACCGCGCCCGCCGATCCGGCGGCCGCCGCGGC
>CAZEJZ010000115.1:0-7884 GCA_964512415.1 uncultured Opitutaceae bacterium | reverse complement strand
CCGGCCTTCTTCGCAGCTTCGCGCACCTTCACGGGATCGATGTGACTCGGATCCTCGACCGGGATCTCCACCGTCTCAAAGCCCCAGCGCTTGAACTTCGGGAAGAGCGAGACGCTCTTGGTCGTGAAGGGGGAGGTGTACAGGAAGGTATTCAGTCCGATGCGCATGATGGGAGGAGGGGTTGGGAAGGGTGTCTGAGGCTGAGGGAAAACGGCCGGAGCCTAGGCGGTTCGCGCCGCGCCCGGCGACGAAAAAGCGGCGGCGCGGAAGCGGCGGAAGTCAGGCCATGAGGCCGCGCACCACCTTGCCCGCAACGCCGGTGAGGCGGATGTCGAGTCCCTGGAACTTGGTATTCAGCCGGAGGTGATCCACGCCCATCAGCGCGAGCATCGTCGCGTGCAGGTCGTGGACGTCCACGACGTTGTCCGTCGCGCGATAGCCGAGCTCGTCCGTGCTGCCGTAGACCGTGCCCTTGCGCACGCCGCCACCGGCCATGAAGAGGCTGAAGCCGAGGATGTGGTGATCCCGCCCGGTGCCCTGCCCCATCGGAGTGCGCCCGAACTCACCACCCCACAGCACCAGCGTATCGTCGAGCATGCCGCGCTCCTTGAGGTCGGTGATCAGCGCCGCCGTCGCGCGGTCCACCGCCTGCGCACCTTCCTTCATGCCGCCGACGATGTCGTCGTGGTGATCCCAGCCGCGGTGATAGAGCTGAATCATGCGCACGCCGCGCTCGGCAAGGCGGCGCGCGAGGAGGCAGTTCGAGGCAAAAGAGCCGTCACCCGGCTCCTTCACGCCGTAGCGTTCCAGCATCGCCGGCGACTCGCTCCGGAAATCCGTCAGCTCCGGCACGCTGGCCTGCATCTTGAACGCGAGTTCGTACTGCGCGATCCGGGTCGCGATCTCCGGGTCCCGCGTCTCGTCCGCCAAGCTGCCGTTGAGCCGCATGATCTCCTCGATGACTTGGCGCTGGGTGCTCTGGCAGACGCCCTCGGGGTTGCCGATGTAGTGCACGGCGTCGCCTTGCGACTGGAACTGGATGCCTTGGAAGCGGCTGGGCAGGACGCCGCTGCTCCACTGGCGCGCCGACACGGGCTGCACGCCGTTGCGGCCCTTCGAGGTCAGCACCACGAAGCCGGGCAGGTTCTCCGTCTCGGCGCCGAGTCCGTAGAGCAGCCACGAGCCCATGCTCGGCCGGCCCTTGATGATGCTGCCGGTGTTCATGAAGGCGTGCGCCGTGTCATGATTGATCTGCTCGGTCTTCATCGAGCGCACGACGCAGAGGTCGTCCACGATGCCGCCGATCTGGGGAAAGAGATCGCACACCTCGATGCCGCTCTGCCCGCGGCGGCTGAAGGGGGCGATCGGACCGCGCGCCTTCAGCACGGTGTTCTGCAACTGCGCCAGCTGCTGGCCGCGGGTGAACGATTCCGGGAAGGCCTGGCCGTCCAGCCGCGCCAGCTCCGGTTTGTAGTCGAAGGTCTCGAGGTGCGAGGGGCCTCCGGCCATGCAAAGGTAAATGATGCGCCGCGCCTTCACCGGGAAGTGCGGGCGCGCCAGCGCCCCGCGCCAGCTGGGATCCGGCGGGAGTTCACCCGACGCCGCGCCGAGCAGGGAGCGTTGGGCCAGCAGCGCGAAGGCGAGGCCGCCAAGGCCGTAGGCGCTCCGGGTGACGAAGGTGCGGCGGTTGATCTGTTCGGGAGTCAGGAAGGTCATCGGAGGGGAGGGTTTCCGGCGGGGCGCAAACGGTGCGGCCGGGAGGGAGCGATTCGACCGGGGCGCGGGATCAGTAGCGGGTGATGGTTTCCTGGGCGTTGAGCAGGACGCGGCCGAGTTGCGTCCAGGCCGCCAGGGTCGACGCGGGAATGCTCTCCGCCGCCGGGGTGCGGTGCAGGCCGACCGCGAGGACGCGCTTCGCCTCGTCCGGATTCGCCGCATAGTGTTCCTGCTGGGCCTTGAGGAAAGTGAGCAGACGCTCCCGGTCCGCCACCGCCGGCGTGCGGCCCACCGCGAGCACGAAGGCCCGGTCAACCCGCTCCGCGTCGTTCGTGGTTGGGCTCTCCAGCAGGCGCAGCGCAAAAACCCGCGCCGCCTCGACGAAGGTCGGGTCGTTCAAGAGGGTGAGCGCCTGCTGCGGGGTGTTGCTCGCGCTGCGCTGCGCCGTGCACTCGTCGCGGTTCGGCGCGTCGAAGTTCACCAGCATGGGATGCAGGAAGGTGCGCTGCCAGTGCATGTACACGCCGCGGCGCCACTGCTCGTCCGGCTCGCTGTTGATGTACTCGCGATCCGGGAACTGCAGCGCCGCATAATGCCCGGCCGGCTGGTACGGACGCGCGCTGGGTCCGCCGATCCGGCTGAGGTCGAGCAATCCGGCCACGAAGAGCGCGTTGTCCCGCACGAATTCCGCATCCAGACGACGCGGATTCTGCGCCGCGAGGAGGCGGTTCGCCGGATCGACCTCCCGCAAGTCAGGACGGTACTGCGTGGACTGCCGGTAGGTCCGGCTGGTCACAAGCAGGCGCACGAAGCGCTTCACGTCCCAGCCGCCTTCCCGGAACTCCACCGCCAGCCAATCGAGCAACTCGGGATGCGAGGGGAGTTCGCCCTGCGAGCCGAGGTCGTCCACCACCGCGCTGAGCGCCGTGCCGAAGAAGGGCAGCCAAAGGCGATTGGCCACCGTCCGCGCGGTCAGGGGATTGTCCCGCGAGAGCAGCCACTCCGCGAGGTCCAGGCGGGTCAGGCGATGCTCAGGGGTACTCTCGCGCCGGCCCGGCAGGAAGCTGGGCGTTGCCGGCAGGACCAGCGGGCCGCTTTCATCCTGCCAGTTGCCGCGGGGCAGCACGCGCACCGGCAGCGGCGGCGCGCTTTCAGTCACGAGGGTCCACGCCTTGCCGCCGTTCAAGCTCCGGATCCGCGCCACCTCCGCACGAAGGTGATCTCGGCGCGCGCGGTCATCCGTCCGCGAGACCAACCACGTTTCCAACCGGAGCCGCGACCAGGCCCATTCGGCGTCAGCCGCCCGGCGCGCGTTCGCCGCGGCCGCGGTCGTAGTCGCCGTCGACGCGCCGTCCGCCGCCGCCAGCGCCGCCGACACACGTCCATTGACCAGATCGCGCGGATCCAGCGCGGCGAGCGGCGAGACGCCGATGCGCGCGACACCTTCCATGTCGTAGCCGATGCGCAGGCGGAGTTCGTCGCCTTCGCGGATCTCCACCGGTTCGCTCAGCACCCAGACGGACTCCAAGGGCTCACCGGGGTCCAACTCCGGGAGGCGCCATCCGTAGGTCACTCCGTCGAGTTCATACCCGTTGCGGTAACGGGGGCGGCGGTGATTCGCCTCCGCGAAGTGCAGCGAGGCCCGGGTCGTCGTTTCACCGGAGGCATGCTCAATCTCCATGATGCGGAAGCCGCCCGCGTCGGCCCTCACCGGATACGGGACGCCGTCCAAGCGGACGCGCAGCGACGCAATGCGGCCGGCCGCGGGCTTCAGGACCACGCGCACGTATTCCCCGGACTTCGTCGCGCGGCCGAGCCGCAGGCCACCCGTCGCATCGCGCTCGAGCGGGGGCTCATCGAGGGCGCGGGGCTTGATCCACCGCGTCGCCGACAGCTCCGGGAACGCCCAGCCTTCGGCGTGACGCGAAAGCCACGCCTGCGTCTCGGCCCGCCACGCGGCAAACGCCGGATCCCGCGTCGTTGGCGACAGCCCGTCGAGGTAGGCGAGCAGCGCGGTCCGCGCCTCGCGGTCGCGCGCCTGCAGGTAAGGGCTCTCAACCAGCAGCTCCGGCGGGAAGGGGTGATCGTTGCTGAATCCTTTCAGCTCCGGATTCGGGGTGTATCCGTAGTCGTGGTAGATGCCCCATTGCTTCACGTCCGCGAAGAACGCCTGGAGTTCGTAGAAGTCGCGCGCCGCGATGGGGTCGAACTTGTGGTCGTGACACTCCGCGCAGCCGAACGTGCTGCCGAGCCATGCCGTCGAGACGGAGCGGACGCGCTCCGCGCCGTACTTCGCCAGGTACTCCTTCGCCTGCGCCCCGCCCTCGCGGGTCATCATGTTCAGCCGGTTGTAGCCGGTCGCGACGCGCTGCTCCGGCGTCGCATTGGGCAGGAGGTCGCCCGCCAATTGCTCGGTCGTGAAGCGGTCGAAAGGTTTGTTGGCGTTGAAGGCGTCGATGACGTAATCGCGGTACGGGAAGATGCGCTGGTTCTGGTCGCCGTGGAATCCGACGGTGTCGGCGAACCGCGCCACATCCAGCCACCACACCGCCATGCGCTCACCGAAGCGCGGCGAGGCCAGCAAGCGATCCACCTGACGCTCGTACGCGCCGGGCGCTCGGTCCGCGAGGAACGCCGCCCGCTCCGCCTCGGTCGGCGGCAGGCCCGTGAGATCGAGCGAGAGACGGCGCAGGAGCCGCTCCCGGGACGCCTCGGGCGAGAGGTCCGCTCCCTTCGCCCGCAGCTTCTGGACCACGAACGCGTCGATCGGATGCGCCTCCCCGACCGTCGGCACGGCCGGACGCTCGAGCGGCTGGTAGGCCCAGTGGGTCTCGTACTTCGCTCCTTCGTCGATCCAGCGGCGGATCGTGTCGCGCTCCGCCGACGTCAGCGCCTTGTGGCTCTCCGGCGGCGGCATCACCTCGTCTGCATCCGTCGAAAAAATCCGCTTCACCACTTCGCTCGCCTCCGCCTTGCCCGGCGACAGCACCGCCAGCGCACTCTCCCCACGGAGGTCGAGCCGCAGGTCCGCCTCGCGCGTGCCTTCGTCGGGACCGTGACACAGGTAACAGCGATCCGAGAGGATCGGGCGAATGTCGCGGTTGAAACTCAGCGGACGCTGCGCCTCGGCGCGGAGCGAAGCCGCCGTGAGGCACAGGACCAGGGAAGCGATCGAAAGACGCAGGGTAACCATGAGGCGGTCGGAGACTGAAGCCCGGGCCTCGCGTCATTTCAAACGGGAGTTTCGTTTCGAGGAATCTTTTCGCGTCCGTGGAATGCGACACCCGGTTTCCATCCGCCGCCCGTCGGATCGGCAACGGCTTGCTCGGCGCACAAAATCGCCTTCGCTGGCTGCGTGCCCGTTGTCCTTCCTCCGTCCCCGCTTCCGGCCCGTTCCACCCCGAACCTTCGCGCCGCGCGAAACGCGACGGCCGCGCTCGGCCTGACGCTCGCACTCGCTCTCGCCGCGCCTTCCCTCCGCGCTTCGCTGCTCACCGCGGAGCAACGCGCCTCCCTGCCGGCCGCGGCGACCCGCCCGGTCGACTTCGTCCGCGACATCCAGCCGATCTTCGAGGCAAGTTGCGTGCAATGCCACGGACGCGGCAAGGCGAAGGGCAGCTTCAGCATCGAGACCCGCGCCGATTTCCTCGCCGGCGGGGACCGCGGCGAACCGATCGTCCCCGGCGACAGCGCCCACAGCCTCGTCGTCGAGATGATCTCCGGGTTTTCCCCCGACGACGTCATGCCGCAGAAGGGCAAGCGACTCACCGCCGAGCAGGTCGGCCTCGTCCGCGCCTGGATCGATCAGGGTCTCGCATGGCCCGACTCGGTGAATTTTCATCGGCATGAGCCGGCCAACCTTCGCCCGCGCGAGGTGGTCACGCCGGCCGCCGCGCCGGGTCTGGAGCATCCGCTGGATCGGTGGGTGGACCGTTACTTCCGCGAGCGGGGCGTGGCTTGGCCCGCGGTCGTGGACGATCGTACGTTCGCCCGCCGGGTGTGGTTCGACGCGATCGGCCTTCCGCCTCCACCCCACGCGCTCGCCGAGTTCCTGCAGGACCCCGCACCGAATCGCCGCGAACGTCTTGTCCAACGCCTCCTCGCCGACGACCAAGGCTACGCCGAGCACTGGCTAAGCTTCTGGAATGATCTCCTCCGCAACGACTACCGGGGCACCGGCTACATCGACGGCGGGCGCAAGCAGATCACCGGCTGGCTCTACACCGCGCTGGCGCGCAACGTGCCCTACGACCAGTTCGTCGCGCAGTTGATCCACCCCAACGCCGAGGCCGAGGGTTTCACCCGCGGCATCCTCTGGCGCGGCGCGGTCAACGCGAGCATGATCCCCGCCATGCAGGCGTCGCAGAACGTGGCGCAGGTCTTCCTCGGCGTGAACCTGAAGTGCGCCTCCTGCCACGACAGCTTCATCAACGAATACACGCTGGCCGACGCCTACGGGCTCGCGAGCGTCTACGCCGACACGCCGCTGGAAGTGGCCGAGTGCGACAAGCCGACCGGGGAGCTCGCCCAGGTGAAATTTCTTTATGCCGAACTCGGGGGCATCGACCCCAAGGCCGGACCGGAGGCGCGGAAGCAGCGGCTCGTCGAGCTCATCACCGGCAAGAGCAACGGCCGCCTGCCCCGCACCATCGTCAACCGCTTCTGGCAGCGCCTCCTCGGTCACGGCCTGGTCGAACCCGTCGACGAGATGGACCGCCCCGCGTGGTCACCGGAAATCCTCGACTGGCTGGCGGAGGACTTCGTCGCCCACGGCTACGATCTGAAGCATCTCCTGACGCGCATCCTCACGTCCCGCACCTACCAACTCGCGTCCGTCGGACAGAGCGAAAAGCCCGAAGCCTTCGTCTTCCGCGGCCCCGTGGTGCGCCGCCTCAGCGCCGAGCAATTCTCGGACGCGCTGCGCTTCATCACCCTCGGGGACTACGGCGCGGCGGCGACGCGCTACAATCGCAACGTGGGCCTCAGCAATCTCGGTGATGCGCTCCCTCTGCGCCCGTCCTGGATCTGGCCAACCGCAGGTGCCGAGCGCGCCGCCGCGCCCGGCGGCTACGTCTTCCGCCGCAGCTTCACGCTCCCCGAGCCGCCCAGTGTCGCCACCCTCGCGATCGCGGCGGACGACAATTACACGCTGCGCGTCAACGGCTCGCAATTCGGCAACTCCGCCCGCCGGGCGAGCACCAGCGCCGACCACTACGACCTCACCCCGCACCTCTGCGCCGGCGAGAACGTGATCGAGATCATCTCCGAGAACCTTCCGCCCGACGATCACCGCGGCGACCCGATCCCCGCCGACAAGATCGACAACCCCGCCGGGCTCCTCGCGTACCTGCGCATCCGCGCCGGCGACCACGTGCACGACGTGGTCACGGACCGGCAGTGGACCGCGGTGCCGCTGCGACCGAAGGACCCGAGCCAGGCCAAGCCCTTGGCGGTGGTCGAACTGGGCGGGGTCGACCTGTCCCCGTGGCGCCTCGGTGCCGACTTCCTCGACGTCGCCGCCGCCGCGCCCGACACGCGCCCGGTGTCGCGCGCCTCCCTCGTCGCCGCCGACCCGCTGATGCTCGCACTCGGCCGCCCCAACCGCGAGCAGGTCGTGACGGTCCGCCAGGAGACCCCGACCACCCTGCAGGCGCTGGAGATGACCAACGGCGGCACGCTCGCCGCCCTGCTCCGCGCCGGCGCGCAGCGCGTGCTCGCGCCCTCCATGGGTGACCTCCCGTCGGTGATCGACGGATTGTACCGCCGCAGCCTCGCCCGCCCGCCCACCGACGCCGAAAGAGCCGTCGCGCTTGAGCTTGTCCGCGCCGCGCCGAACCCAACGGCGGGAGTCGAGGACCTGATCTGGGCCCTCACGATGCTCCCGGAATTCCAACTGCTGCGCTGAACCCGCTCTGCCCATGAACCTCGATCTCTTCTCCCTGCAGGCAGCCTGGCGTCGCACCCAGCCCGACGCCTGGACGCGGCGTCGCTTCCTCCAGACGGCTTCGGCGGCCACGCTCGCCGCCCTCGCCGGCGGGGCGCCCCGCTCGCTGCGCGCCGCCACCCCGGCACCTCGCCTGCCCGCCACGGCCGACCGCGTCATCGTGCTCTGGATGGGTGGCGGCATGGCTCACACCGAGACCTTCGACCCCAAGCGCTTCACGCCCT
>CAZEJZ010000114.1:0-7913 GCA_964512415.1 uncultured Opitutaceae bacterium | reverse complement strand
GTGCTCGACCCCGAGTGGCCGGGCCCGGTGCCGCACACGATCCTTGTCGCCCCCGGCGGTAAGATCCTCTGGCGCCACAACGGCGTGATCGACCCCGCCGCCGCCCGCGCCGCCATCGTCGCCGCGATGGGCTCGTACTACACGCCCTAGCCCGCCGGGCCGCCGCGGATCCGACCCGCGGCGGCGCCGAGTGCAGGCCGGGGCGGAACTGCGGGCCGGAACGAATCTGATTCCAGAAACGCAAACACCGGAGAGACCATGATGACGTTGGATTACAGCCTCGTCGGCGAGAACGCGCGCCGCGCCGTGGAGAAGGGCCTCGCCGAGGCCGACTGGTACCAGTGTCCCGTCCCGCGCGAGACGATGCGCAAGCTCCTTGAGCGCCGCAACGGGCCGGCCATTCGCGACACGATCCTCTGGTTCGCCCTGATCCTCGGCTCCGGCTACGCCACCTACGTGCTCTGGCCGACGTGGTGGGCCGCCCTGCCCTACGCGGTGTACGCGGTGCTCTATGCGTCGACGTCCGACTCCCGCTGGCACGAGTCGCAGCACGGCACCGCGTTCCGCACGGACTGGATGAACAACGCCCTGTACGAGATCGCCTCGTTCATGGTCATGCGCGAGTCCACGGTCTGGCGCTGGAGCCATACGCGCCACCACAGCGACACGATCATCGTCGGCCGCGACCCCGAGATCGCGGTGCCGCGCCCGCCGGACCTGCGCGCGCAGATCCTCGCGTTCTTCAACCTCGGGGTCTACCCGGTGTACTTCCGGAAGATCCTCACGCACGCGACCGGCCGCATGCTGCCGGAGGAGAAGACGTTCATCCCCGAAAGCGAATTCCCGAAGATCTACGTCCGCGCCCGCCTCTACGTCGCGATCTACGCCGGAGTGATCGCGCTCGCGATCGCCACGCAAAGCATCCTGCCGCTGCTGTACGTCGGCCTGACCAACCTCTTCGGCACCTGGCTGATGGTGATCTACGGCAACACCCAGCACGCCGGCCTCGCGGAGAACGTGCTCGACCACCGGCTCAACTGCCGGACGGTCTACATGAACGCGATCCACCGGTACCTGTACTGGAACATGAACTACCACGTGGAGCACCACATGTTCCCGCTGGTGCCGTACCACCGCCTGCCGGAGCTTCACGCGATCGTGAAGGACGACATGCCGGAGCCGTACCCGAGCCTGCTCGCCGCCTGGAAGGAGATCATTCCGAACGTGCTCCGCCAGGTGAAGGATCCTGCGCACTACGTGAAGCGCCAGCTTCCCGCGCCCAAGCCCCGGACCGGCGCCGCCGGCATCAGCGGCGGAACCCGGCCCGACGCCGCGGGCTGGATCGAAGTCTGCGCTGCGGCCGACCTCGGCCCCAGCGACGTCCTGCGGTTCGACCACGGGAAGCGGACCTATGCGCTCGTCCGCGACGGCGCCGGGAAGCTCTTCGCCACCGACGGCATCTGCACCCACGGCAACACCCACCTCGCCGGCGGTCTCGTGAAGGACGGCATCATCGAATGCCCGAAGCACAACGGTCGCTTCCACCTCGCCGATGGCTCGCCGGCGCGGCCGCCGATCTGCCGCGGCCTCGCCACCTACCCGATCGAGGAGCGCGACGGCCGCATCCGCCTCAACGTCACCCGCCCCGGCGGCGCCGGGGCCCGGCCCGAGCGCACCTACCGCCTCCGGGTCGTGAGCAATCGCAGCGTCGCCACCTTCATCAAGGAACTCATCCTCGAACCCCTCGACGACGCCGGGACGGTCGCCTTCACGCCGGGCGACTACCTCCAGTTCGACATCCCCGCCTACGAGAACCTGCGTTTCCGCGAGTTCGACATCCCGGCTCCGTACGCCGAGGTCTGGGAGCGGCAGCACGTCTTCGACCTCGTCGCCCACCACCCGCAGGGCGGGCGCCGCAACAACTACTCGCTCGCCAGCAACCAGCGGACCGAGCGCACGCTGCGGTTCAACATCCGCATCGCCACGCCGCCGCCGGGCCAGGACTGCCCGCCCGGCGTCGGCTCGGCGTACATGTTCAACCTGAAGCCGGGCGACACGGTCACGGCCATCGGCCCGTTCGGCGACTTCCACGTGAAGCCGACCCAGAAGGAGATGGTCTACATCGGCGGCGGCGCCGGCATGGCCCCGCTCCGCGCCCACCTCTCGCACCTCTTCGAGACCGAGCGCACCGCCCGCCGGGTCAGCTACTGGTACGGCGCGCGGTCGCGGCAGGAGCTGTTCTACGAGGACTACTTCCAGGGCCTCGCGGCGCAGCACGGCAACTTCCGGTTCGAGGTCGCGCTCTCGTCCCCGCTGCCGGAGGACGGCTGGACCGGCCCGACGGGGATGATCCACGAGGTCGTGCTGCAGCAGTACCTGAAGGACCATCCGAACCCGCTCGCCGTCGAATACTACCTCTGCGGCCCGCCGATGATGATCAAGGCCTGCACTCGGATGCTCGCGGAACTCGGCGTGACGCCGCAGCAGATCGCCTACGACGAGTTCTGAGCAACGGAGCCGGGGACGATGGTCGCAGGCGTCGCCGAGCGCTCCGCCTTCGCCCCAAATCGGCCGGCAGGCGGGTTGACCCGGGTGATGGCTCCGCCAAAGCATCGGTGTCTCGGCCATGAAAACCGTCTCCATCCAGCCCGTCCTGATTCGCTGGGCGCGCGAGCGCGCCGGCCTGGCGGTGGATGACCTCAGCGGTCGCTTCCCGCGCTACCGGCTGTGGGAGTCAGGCCAAGCCTCGCCGACCCTGACCCAACTGGAGCGACTGGCCCAAAGGACCCGCACGCCGCTCGGGTATTTCTTCCTGTCGGAGCCTCCGGAGGAGAGCCTGCCGGTGCCCGACTTTCGCACTTTGGGGAGCCAAGGCGTGCGGCGGCGGCCCAGTCCGGATCTGATCGACACGATCCACGCGATGCAGCGTCGCCAAGACTGGCTGCGCGACTACCTCATCGAGCAGGGTCAGGAACCTCTGGCCTTCATCGGCCGCAGTCGCCTGAGCGATGCGCCCGAAGCCGTCGCGGCGGACCTGCGCCGCCGTCTCGACATCACCCCGAGTTGGGCCAGCGATCACGCCACGTGGGAGGGCGCCCTCCGGGATCTGCGTCGCCGCATCGAGGCCATCGGCGTCAGTGCAGTCGTCAACGGCGTGGTGGGCAACAACACCCGACGCCCGCTGAAGCCGGACGAGTTCCGCGGCTTCGTCCTGTGCGACCCCGTCGCGCCCCTCATCTTCGTCAACGGCGCCGATGCCAAGTCCGCCCAGATGTTCACGCTCGCACACGAATTGGCCCATCTGTGGCTGGGCCGGGACGGCGTGTTCGACCTGCCGGATCTTGAGCCGGCCGACGACGACGTGGAGCGGTTCTGCAATCGCGTCGCCGCGGAATTTCTCGTGCCGGCGGCGGAGTTCGCCGCCGCCTGGGTCGAGGCCGCGGGGGCGACACGCGCGTTCCACGTCGTCGCCCAACGGTTCAAGGTCAGTCCCATCGTCGCCGCACGCCGCGCCCTTGACCTCGGCGTGATCACCCGCCGCGAGTTCCTCGCGTTCCAGCGCGACCACGGGGAGACGGAGACATCGCGGGCCGCGCGCCGCCTCGGCGGCGGGGATTTTTACGCGAATCAGGACTACCGCGTCGGGCAACGCTTCGGTGAAGCCGTCGTCCAAGCCGTCCACCAAGGACGTCTCCTCTACACCGAGGCCTACCAGCTGACCGGACTTTACGGGGAGACCTTCGAGCGCTTCGCCAAGGGAATCTCGGCCAGACTCTAGCATGATCCCGGCCGCTCCGGCTCCGCGCATCTATGTCTTGGATGCCAATGCCTTTGTGCAGGCCCATCGGAAGTTCTACGCCCTCGACCTGTGCCCGGGCTACTGGAGCGCGTTGGAGGCACACCATGTCCGCGGTGCCCTCGGGAGCATCGACCGAATCCGGAGCGAACTGGCGCGAAACCACGATCCGCTCTGGACGTGGGTCGAGAGCCAACTGCCCGATCCGTTCTTCGCCTCGACGCATGACGACGACGTGATCGGGCAATTCGGTCATGCCATGACGTGGGTACACGCTCAGCCACGGTTCCTCTCCCAAGCGAAAGCAGAAGCGGCTGGATCGGCCGACACGTGGCTTTGCGCCTCCGCGAAAGCCAGGGGACACGTGGTGGTCACGCTGGAAACCCTCGACGCCAATGTCCGCCGCCGGGTCCCCCTCCCCAATCTCTGCCACGCGCTCGGCGTGGAATGCATCACGCCCTTCGAGATGCTCCGCGAACTGCGCGTGCAGTTCCACTGGCCGCCGAGGTCGTGATCGACGCTCGCGCGGGCCAGCGATTCCCGGGTGCACTCAACGCTCGATGAGGTCCGACTGCAGGTAGGCGATGATGTCGGCCACGGACTGCGGGGTCAGGCCGAGTTGCTGCGGAGTGAACATCAGCGAGCGTTCGTGGCGCGTGATCGACTTGATCCGCTTGCGCCAGATCTGCTGCGTCGTCCCGCCCATCATGCGCACAATCATCGGGCTGCGCTGCGAGAGGATCATGCCGTCGATCACCACGCCGTCATGGGTCTCGATCCGACTGCCGTCAAAGCCGTGCGAAATGTCCGCGGACGGATTGACGATGGCCTGCGCGATCACTTCGCGCGGCTGCTGGCGGCCGAAGACCGTCAGGTTCGGGCCAAACTCATTCCCGACGCGGCCGATCTTGTGACACAGGTAGCAGGCCGCGACCGTGTCCTTGCCGCGGGCGGCGTCACCGGAAAGCGCCAGCACTTCGGCCACGGTGATTCCGGGCGTCGTCGTCGCCGGCGGCTCCGGGATGATCGAGGACGTCAGCACCGCCTTCTCCGGGTTCGGCAGGCCGCGGGCTTCCATCGCGCCACCCACGTCGAACGGCTCCCAGAGGTTGCCCATGCGGTTGCGCAGCCACCAGTTCGCGGTCTCGGTATCCGGAAAGTCCTTACTCGCGGCCAGCTCCACCATCGCCGACACCGCTTCGGCGGAGGGCGTGAAGGCGAGCGCCGTCATGGCTTCCTTGCGCAGCTCCAGCGAAAGCGACGACGCCAGCGCCCGGGCGCGGAAGGCGGCCGCCGACTCCGGGAGGTGGAGCCGCCACGCCAGCCGCGCGAACGCCGGCGTCCACGACTCCGGCTTGGCCGACTGCTCCGCGAGCAGCGCCGCATACACCTCTGACGCCTTGCCTTCGCAGCCCGTGCCCCACGCCTCGAGATAGGTGCGGTCCTGGCCGTCGTACTGACGCGCCAGCTGCACGAGCAGCGGCACGCTGTCGGCCGCCGGGATGTCGCGCAGCACCACCGCCACTTCGCGCCGCACCGCCGGGGACGGGTCGGTCACGAGGCGGCGGGCGTTTTCCAGAATGTCGATGCCGGCGCGGCGCAGGGCGCGGAAGGCGAGGAGGCGTTGCGCGTCGTCTTTCGAGGCGAGCAGCGGACGCACGCGCGCCACGCCGGCCGGGCCCATCTGCGCAAGCAGCCAGACGGCGCGAGCGGCGATGAAGCGGTTGGAGTCGGAGAGCAGCGCCGCCACCGCGGGCACCGCCGCCTCACCCTGCGCCTTGAGGCGCGTGAACCCGAGGTTGCGGACGTTCACCGCGGGGCTGCGCAGGGCCTCGATCTGACCCGCCGTGGTCGCGAGATCGAACTTCGGAACCTTCGAGCGGAAGCCCTTCGGCGCGATCCGGTAGATCGTGCCGCTGGTCGCCTTGTCGAGGTCGGCGTGACCGCCGACGCGGGGATCAAACCAGTCCGCGACGTAGATCGCGCCGTCCGGGCCGACGATCACGTCCGACGGGCGGAACCACGTGCGGAGCTCGCGGTTGACCTTGCCTTGGACGAAGTCGGAGCCCGCGAACTGCTTCATCGGATTCGAGGTGAGGAAGTCCATGCGATCGAGGCGGAAGCCCGCGCCCTCAGGCTTGGGGAGATAGCCGAAGATCACGTTCTTCCCGGCCTCACAGGTGAGCAGCAGACCGTTCCACTTCGGATCAAGCGCGCCGTTCTCGTAGAAGGCCACGCCGGTCGGTGAACCGCCGCCGTAGACGTCGCCGGCCGGCATCGAGCCCGGATCCTCCTGACGCCACTCCGCCGTGGGAACGTCCTGCCCCGGACGGCGATCCGCCTGCCAGGAGCGCTGGCCATCGAGCGAGGCGAAGCCGGCGTTGCCGTACTCCAGCATGAAGCTCACGCGGCAGGCGGGCGGGTCGTCGTTGTCCGACTGGAACACGTCGCCGAACGACGTGATGGTCTGCTCGTAGCTGTTGCGGAAGTTGTGGCCGATGATCGTGACGTTCGTGCCGTCCGGATTCATGCGGGCGGTGAAGCCGCCGATCCAGACGCGGCCATCATCGCTGCGCTGGCCGGCGATGAGCGTCGGATTGAAGAGCGGCTCCTTGCCCCGGGGGTCGTAGGGGCTGCCGATGCGGAACGTCTTGCCGGAGCGGTCGGTGAAGAGCGCGCCGGTGTTGCCCATGTTCCAGTACCACTGGCCGTCGGGGCCGGCGGTGACGGAGTGAAGGCTGTGGTCGTGGTTCTTGCCGTTGAAGCCGGTGAGCAGCACCTCGCGACGGTCCTTGGCGGGATCGAAACGGCGGTCGCCATCGACATCGGTGAAGACGAGCAGGTCGGGCGGTTGGGAGACCACTATCTTGTCGCCGAGCACCGCGACGCCGAGCGGGGCGATGAAGCCGGGCTCCTGCACGAAACGGTCGGAGCGATCCGCGCGGCCGTCGCCGTCGGTATCCTCAAGCACCACGATCTGGTCACCCTCGGGCTGACGCTGGGCATGGCTGCGGTAGTTCACGCCCTCGGCCACCCAGAGGCGGCCGTGCTGGTCGAAGTCGATGTTGGTCGGATTGCGCAGCAGCGGCGTGTGCGCCCAGACGGTGATTTCCAGACCCTCGGGCAGCGTGAACAGATCCGTCGTCACGATCTCCGGATCTTTCTCCACCGCCGCCGCGGGCGCGGACACGGGCGCGGACGCCGGGGCTGGTTGGGCCAGCGCGGTGAAGGCGCCGAGGCACCCAGCCGCGATCCACCGGGGTGTGAGGTGACGCGACGGGCGAAGGAACGAGCGGACGAAGGGTCGGAGCGAAGCGGTCATGCGGGGGAAAGGGGATGACGGGGGACGGAAATGCACCGTACCCCATCCCGCACGGCAAGACAAACGGAGCCGCGCGTGACGGTTCGACGTCGGTCCCCATCGCGCCGCGCGAGGCTTGCGTCCCGGAGGCGGGCTCATTCGCTGGGACATGGCCTCTACCCCAGGTACCTCATCCACGCGTCTGCAACGCGTGCTCGGCGCGGTGGAGCGCGTCGGCAACCGGCTCCCCAACCCCGCTACGCTCTTCGCCCTGCTCGCCACCGCGGTCGTCCTGCTGTCCTGGCCGTTGGCCGAGGCCGGCGTGTCGGCGACGCATCCCACGACCGGAAAGACGGTTGCGGTGGCCAACCTTCTCTCGGTGGAGGGCTTGCACCGGATGCTGCTCGGGGTCGTCGGAAATTTCATCAACTTCCCCCCGCTCGGAACGGTGGTGGTTTGCCTCCTCGGCATCGCCGTCGCCGAATACACCGGGCTGATCGGCGCCGGCCTGCGGTTGATCGTCCTCTCCTCGCCGGCGCGCCTGCTCACCCCGATGGTGGTGTTCGCCGGCGTGATGTCGAATGTCGGCGGCGACGTCGGCTACGTGCTCCTGCTGCCGCTCGCCGCGGGGATCTTCCACGCGGTCGGCCGTCACCCGCTCGCCGGCCTGGCGGCGGCCTTTGCCGGCGTGGGCGGCGGGTTCTCCGCCAACCTGCTGCTCGGCACGATCGACGTGCTGCTCGCGGGCATTAGCGAGGTGGCTGCGCAGATCATCCGGCCGGATCTCAGGGTCACCGCCTTCGCCAACTACTACTT
>CAZEJZ010000113.1:0-7990 GCA_964512415.1 uncultured Opitutaceae bacterium | reverse complement strand
CGTCCGCATAGCGGATCGCCGTGATCAAGAGGCTCTTGCCCGGGTCCCCCGGCGTGAGCACCGGACCGCTGTCGCCGCCAGCCTGCCAGCCGGGCAACGAGTCGAGGCGAAGCCCGCCCTTCTGCTTCTGGTCGCCGTGGCACTCGGTGCAGTTCTCCACCAAGATCGGCCGGATGTGGCTCTCAAAGAAGATCGTGTCCGCATCGGACAGCGCAGGCTCCGCCGCCGTGGCCGCACCCACCTCGGTCAAGGCGGGAACGACCCAGAGGCCGATCAACGCGAGAGCGGCTCGCCAGCGGCGGCGCGAGGGATCAGGGGCGGCAACCATGGTGACGCTGGGAAGGGCCAGTCCGGGGCGGGCCGGAGCGAACGGCAGACGCAGTCAAACGCGCCGCGAGCGAGGGTGCCGCGGCGAGGAAGCGGGGTCGGGTGGGGAAGCTCATGGCCTTGCTTTCCGCGACTGGGGCGGGTGCACGGAGCGGGAAACGAAGGTGCAGCTCACGGTAACGTGCGGTGGGGGTAAGCGCAAAGGGAGGGGAACTTAATCGTTAAGCGGAGTGGGGACCGAGGCTCCGGTCCACCGTGCGACCGAGGGCGGGAGAGTCGGCCTGCCGTCAGAGGCCGGCTCTGCCGGAAGGGAGGGGCAGAGATCGATCGTGCAGGAAATTTGGAGATGGCAAGCGCGTCTGCTCCGACCTGCGCGGCGTCATCTTCCCAGTTTGCGCAGCGCCGCGACGCGGTGACGCCGTGGCTTGCCTCGGTCGGGCCTCAGCCGAGTCGTCCGGCTGCCGCCTCGTCGATGAAGAGGGTCGCTTGCGGGTGGCTGCGGAGGAGGGTCGCCGGACAGGCGGTCGAGACCGCGTCGCGCAGCGTGGCCCGCACCGCCGCGGCCTTGCGCGGGCCGGGGACGACTACGCTCAGGGCCCGCGCCCGGCGGAAGACGGGCAGGGTCACGGTGATGGCGTGGGTCGGCACTTCGGCGAGCGTCGCGAAGCAGGCGTCGTTCACCTGCTGCTGGCGGCACGCCGCTTCAAGCTCGACGGGCTTGGCGGACACGGGGTCCGCGAAGTCCGCGACGGGCGGGTCGTTGAACGCGAGGTGCCCATTCTCACCGATGCCCAGGCAGATGAGGTCGAGCGGCGCGGCGTCGAGCAGCGCGGCACAGCGCGCCGACTCGGCGGACGAATCCGCCGCCTCGCCGCGGATGGGATGGAAGGCGCCAAGCGCCGGCAGGTGGGCGAGGAGATGCTCGTGGAGGTAGCGGCGAAAGCTGGCGGGATGCTCCGCGCTCAGGCCAACGTACTCATCCATGTGGAAGGCGTGGACGCGCGCCCAGTCGATCACGCCGCGCGACCGCGCGACGAGCTCGGCGAGGAACTCGTTCTGCGACGGAGCGCAGGCGAACATCACGCGCGCCGTGGCCTGGCGCGCAAGCACGTCACCCAAGAGGCGCAGCACGTGCTCGGCGGAGCGCCGGCCGACGGCCGGACGATCCGCGGAGACATCGACGCGCAGGAGGTCGAACGTGGCGGGCAGGGAGGAAGCCATGAGGTGGGGAAAGGCGGTGATGAAGCAGAGAATGGGTGAGTCGGTCAGCGCGACGTCGCGGCAGCGGGCCGGGTCGGGATGCGTTCATTCCAGAAGATGACGACGTTGCGCGAAGCGCGGCCCGCGGCCACGACATCGAGATCCCCGTCGCGGTCAAGATCCGCCACGCGGAGGTCTTCGCAGGCAACCGTGTTGTCGTCGATCGCCCCGACCTTCTCCCACTGTGTCGCGGAGGCCGTGGTGGCCGCGTAGAGTCGGATGCCCACGGGCGTGGGCGGGCCGACCATGTTTCCGCGCCACCCTGCGATGATTTGGTCGTGCCCGCGACCGAGCAGATCGCCGGTCGCGAGGCCGTGTCCTTGCACGAGGGATTCGTCGAGCACGATGCGCTCCGCGTCCCGCCTCTGGGGGTAGACGACCACCTGATGACCGTGCATGGCTTCGATGGTCGCGATGAAGCCGGAGCCGTCGCCGGCGCGGCCGCGGCGCACCTCTCCGGCGGGATGGGACGTCACCTGCCGGCGCGCCCAACCGCCGCCGCTGGGGCGGAGCGCGTGCACGCCTTCCTTGGCGGCGACGAGCAGTTCGTGGTCGGCGAAGCCGGGAGAGGGCGGTTCGAAGTTATGGGTCAGGTGCAGGGTAGCGTCGATTTCCTCCGCGGCGGTGGCCACGGAGCCGTTGGCGAGCCAGCGGTAGCCGAGGAACTTCACGCCGGCGCCCGCGCCGTCGCGGTTGCCCCGCCCGTGCAGCGGGAGTACGGCGAGCAGCGGGGCACCGCGTCCGTCATCGATCCAGTGCATGCGGTGGGTGGTGGGCTCGTGCGGCAGCGCGCGCGGAGTCCACGGTTGCGCCGCATCTGTGGGGCGTTCGAGGAAGAAGATCGCGCCGCTGCCGACGGTATCGCTTGGATTCCAACCTGCGCCCACGGCGATTTCGGCGCGCCCGTCGCCATCGAGGTCGCGAGCAGCGATACAGACGTGGTCCTTGGTGGTGAGATCGCGGGCGATGACCGTCTTTTGCCAATCGGGACTGCGGTACCAGGCGATTTCCCGGGCGTCGGCGAGGAGCAGGTCCTCGCGGCCATCGCCGTCCACATCAGCGATGGCGAGCCCGTAGCCGATGCGGATCGATGCGTCGATCACTTCGCGTCGGAACGGCAGTGGCGAGACCCCCGTCGCCGCCGCGGCTGCATCGACGCGGGCGAGGCCCAGGACAGCGAAGCCGACCGCGGCGAGCAGCGCGCTCGCGGCGCGGAGAGAGCGCAGCCGGCGGCGCAGGGTCGAACGCGGGAGGAAGAACCGGTAGGAACGCGGAAGTGCGGAGAGACGGCGGGGTCGCATTGAGGGTGATGGGGAAGGGGTGAGCGACCGACTATGGCGGCGTTGGCGGTAGCGGTAGCGGTGGCGGTGGCGTGAGCAGATGCGTTGGCGGAGGCGTTGGCGGCGGCAGGGGTGTTGGCGGTAGCAGAGGCAGAGGTGGAGGCAGACGTGAACGCAGAGCTTGGCGCGGCCGGCTGGCGGGGAGAAGTCAAACCGGATCCGGCCGGATGCTCGCGGGGCCTTTCGCGGAAGAGGTTGAGGCCGGCGGTGATTTCAGGCACCGGTGGTGCTCCTGTTTCATGGATTTGCGACCCCGACTCCTCGCTTGGCTTCTCGTGGGCCTGCTCCTGTCCCTCGGGCGGGGATGGGGTGCCGTTGAGGTGACCGTCTTTGCGCCGGCGAGCCTGCTGGAGGCCCTGACGGAGGTGACGCGGGAGATCGACGCGCGTGGCGAGATCCGTGTGCGCACGGTGTTTGGTGCGACCGGCACCCTGGCGCGGCAGATTCGGGCCGGGGCGCGTGGGGACGTCTTTATTTCGGCGGACGAGCAGACGATGACGGAGCTCGAGCGGGCGGGGGAGATCCGGAGCGGATCGCGGCGGGTCGTCTTGACGAATCAGCTCGCGGTCGTGGTGCCGCGCGAGTCGGCCGTGGTGCTGCGGGAACCGGCAGATCTCGCGGGCCCGGCGATCCGTCGCCTTGCGTTGGCGGAGACGGAGACTGTGCCGGCGGGTCGTTACGCGCGCGCGTGGCTGGAGCAGGAAGGCGTGTGGCCGGCGGTGGCGGCGCGGGTGGTGGCGGCCGACAGCGTGCGCGCGGCGCTGGCGCGCGTGGCGGCGGGCCATGCCGATGCGGGCGTCGTCTATCGGTCCGATGTCGCGATCTCGCCCGATGTCCGGCTCGCGTGGGTGGTGCCGGCCGAGCGCGGTCCGGCGATTCGCTATCCGGCGGCGGTCTTGCGCGCGGCGCCGGAGCCGGAGCGGGCGGCGGCGTTGATCGAGGAGCTTCTCTCCGCCAACGCGCAGCGGCGTTTTGCGGAGCGTGGCTTTGGCCCGCCGCGGGAGGAATCGCCGTGAGCCCTGAGACACTGCGCGTGCTCGGCTTTTCGCTCGGGGTGGCGGCGTTGGCAACGGTGCTGATCAGCCCGCCCGGGTTTGCGCTCGCGTGGCTGCTCGCGCGGAAGCAGTGGCGCGGCAAGACGCTGGTGGAAAGCCTCGTGGTGCTCCCGCTGGTCCTGCCCCCGGTCGCGACGGGGCTCTTTCTGCTCTACCTGCTAGGCGCGCGCGGACCGCTCGGCTGGCTCGGCTCGATGCTCGGCGCGGGCGACATGCTCTTCACCTGGAAGGCGGTCGTTCTCGCATCGGCGGTGATGGCGTTCCCGCTGCTCGTGCGCACGGCGCGGGTCGCCTTCGCGGCCGTGGACCCCCGGCTGGAGCACGTCGCGAGCACGCTCGGGGCCGGCCGTGGCCGCGTCGCGTGGACGATCACTCTGCCGCTCGCGGCGCCGGGACTGGCGGCGGCGGCGGTGCTCGCCTTCGCGCGCGCACTCGGAGAGTTCGGGGCGACGATCATGGTCGCCGGGTATGTCCCCGGCGAGACCGCGACGCTCGCGCTGTCCATCTACCAGCAGGTCCAACTCGGCCGCGATGCGGCGGCGCTGGGCCTCGCGGGGCTCTCGCTCCTGCTCGCGTTCGCGGCGGTGGCGCTCGGGGAATTCATCGTGCGGAGGGCGAGACGATGAGCCTGCGCCTCGAGCTGCGCGGCGTGCGCGTGCCTCTGGCGGAGTTCACTCTGGAGGTGGACCTCGTCCTAGACCGCCCGGTCACGACCCTCTTTGGCCCCTCGGGAGCGGGCAAGACGACCCTCCTTGAAGTGATCGCTGGCCTGCGGCGGCCGGCGGCGGGCGTGGTCGCCATTGACGGCGAAGTCCTGACGGATGCGGAGCGCGGCGCCGCCTTTATCCCGCCTAAATATCGAAAAATCGGATACGTGCCGCAGGACGGCGCGCTCTTCCCGCATCGCTCGGTGGAGGAGAATCTCCGTTACGGCTGGCGGCCGGGTGGCCCGGCGTGGGCGGACGTGGTGGCGGCGCTCGAGATCGGCACCCTGCTCGGCCGGTCGGTCCGCGACCTCTCCGGCGGTGAGCGTCGGCGGGTCGCCCTGGGTCGGGCGCTGCTCGCGGCGCCGCGCCTCCTCCTCCTCGACGAACCGCTGGCCGGGCTGGACGATGCCTTGCGGGATCGGCTGGGAGCGTACCTCCGCCGCGTGCGGGAGACGTTTGGCGTGCCAATGATCCAAGTCACGCACGCGGCCGACGAGGTCGTCTCGCTCAGCGACGACGTCGTCGTGATGGCGGCGGGTCGGGTGACGCGGCGCGGGACGCCGGCGGAGCTGTTTGTGCCGACGGGTGAGCCTCAGTACCGCCTGCGGGCGTGAGCCCTGACCCAGCGCGTCCCGCGTGCGGGCTCAGCGCGGGGCGTGCGGGGTCGCAGTGGCGGCGGCAGCGGGACCGACGCTGGCGCAGTTGATCCACCCGCTGGCGCCGTCGGCGTAGTGTTCCTTCTTCCAGATCGGCACCCGCGCCTTGGTCTCGTCGATGATGGCGCGGCAGGCCTCGAAGGCGGCGGCGCGGTGGGCGGAGGTGACACCGACCCAGACGGCGAGCTCGCCGAGTTCGAGGCGTCCGACGCGGTGGACGCAAGCCGCGCCGAGGATGGGGAACCGAGCGGCGGCCTCCGCGACGATGCGCGCGCCCTCCTTTTCGGCGAGGGCGGCGTACGCCTCATACTCGAGAGCGTGCACGGCGCGGCCCTCGTTGTGGTTGCGCACGCGGCCCTGGAATTCGACGTACGCGCCCGCGCGCAAGTCGAGCAACTGGCCGGCAAGGGCGGCGGGATCGAGCGGTTCCGGGGAAATCCTGAACGTCATGGCAGCGGCGAAAAGCGTTCCGTGGGATGACTAGCCCCCGGCGACCGGAGGGATGAAGACCAATTCGTCGCCGGTCCGCAGCGCGGTATCCCACGCGGCGAATTCGCCGTTGATGGCGACGCGGACGTTCGCCAGCGGCAGTGTGAACCCATGGCGCTGGGCGAGCTCGCGGTAAAGCTCACCGGCGTTGGCGGCGCCCGTGGTGACAGACTCGGACGAAAGTCCGCGCTGCTCGCGCAGCAGAGCGAAGTAGTGGAGCGTGACGGTGGTCATGGGCGGGCCTCGGCGGAGCCGAAGGCGTGTTTGCCGCCGGTCTTCTCCAGCAGCCGAACGGACTCGATGACGATCTCGTGGGAGAGACCCTTGGCCATGTCGTAGAGCGTGAGCGCCGCGATGCTGGCGCCGGTCATGGCCTCCATCTCGGCGCCGGTGCGGCCGACGGTTTCGGCGCGGCACTCGATGGCGGCGATGACGGACCCATCGGCGGCGGGCGGATGCAGCTCAATCGTCACCGCGCAGTCCGGGAGCGGCAGCGGATGGCAGAGCGGAATGAGCGCGCTCGTCTGCTTGGCGCCGGTGATTCCCGCGAGGATGGCGGTCTGCAGCACGGAACCCTTGCGCGTGGACAGATCGCCGTCGCGCAGGTGGGCCGCGACGGTGGCGGGCAGGCGGACCCGGGCGGCGGCGCGGGCGAGGCGGGCGGTTTCCGGCTTGGCGCCGACGTTGACCATGGCGGGCCGACCTTGGGAATCGAGATGGGAGAACACGGCGGGGAGAGAAGTAGGTGAGGGCATCAGGCCCAGGGAAAGAAGCGGGCGACGTGGCCGGCGGGAAAGCTTGTGGCCTGCGGCGGGAGTTCCACGAACCCATCGGTGCCGATGAGACCCGCGAAGTCCCCGGAGGTGTTGCTGGCCTCCGGTGCGGCGGTGAGGCGACCATCGGGTTGCGACTGCAGCCGCACCGGCAGGAAGCGAGTCATCCGCGCGATACCCTCGACCGGTGACGCGAGGCTGACCCACGTCTCCGGCGCGGCGGCGAGGCCGCTGGCGTGGGCGAAGGCCGGGAGCACGTAGCGGTGCAGGCACACGAAACACGAGACGGGATTGCCGGGCAGGGCGAATACCGGAGTCCGCCGTCGGCTGACCCCGAACCACATCGGCTTGCCCGGCCGCTGGGCGACCCCGTGGAAGACCTTCGTCACGCCCAGAGCGGCGAGCGTGGCGGGCAGATGATCGTGCCGGCCCTTGGAAACGCCACCCGTCGCGATGACCACGTCGAACTCCGCGAGCACCCCGTGGAGCCCGGTCTCGATCTCCTGCGGGACATCGCGGTAGTGGAACCGCTGCACCAGCGGGTAGCCCGCGTGGACGAGGGCCGCGCGCAGCGCGAGATCGTTACTGCGTCGCACCAGATGCGGCGCGACGGGGGCGCCGACCTCGACGAGTTCGTCGCCGGTGGAAACCAGGGCGATCCGCGGCAGCGCGGCGACGCGCAGCGAGGCGCAACCGCAGGCGGCGGCGACGGCGATTTCGCGACCGGACAGCCGTGTGCCGACGGTGACGATGCGATCGCCGGCGGCGTGGTCGCTGCCCTCGCGGTGGACCGCGGCTCCGGGTTGCAGGCGCGCGGCGACCTCGGCAGCGAGGGTGACCGTGGCCCCCTCGCGGTCCGTGTCCTCGTAAGGCACCACGCAGTCGGCACCCTGTGGCAGCACTGCGCCGGTCATCACCTCGATGCACGCACCCTTGGTCGCGGGAAGGGAGCGGGCGATCATCCCCGCGGCCTGCGGTGCGCCGGACACCGTCAGATGAGTTGGGCCGCCGCGGTCGCTTCCGGAGTCGGCGCCGTGGGCGTCGCGTGCCCGCAGCGCGTAGCCGTCGAGCGTCACGCGATCAAACGGCGGCAGCGGGCGATCGGCCACCACCTCCTGCCGCAGCACGCGGCCATGGGCGGAGGCAATCGGGCAGTCCTCCGTCGGAAACGCGACGCAGGCTTCGCGAACCAGACGCGCGGCGTCGGCGGGCGAGAGCGGGGACGGAGGTGAAGCGGAGAAGGACACGACGCGTCTCACGATGGCGGCAGATGGTGGCGACGCAACCGGGGATCGCGGGTGATCGAGGTCGCGGCCGTCCGCAGGCGATTCGAGTGGCTTCGCGGCGCAAGCTGGTTCAAGTGCTTCGCTTCGCCGCTTCTCT
>CAZEJZ010000112.1:0-8049 GCA_964512415.1 uncultured Opitutaceae bacterium | reverse complement strand
TCGCGCCACCTCCATCACACCCACGTAGCGGCGTGCGGAGATGCAGGCTAGGAACCCCCAGGACCAAAAACAAGCGCCCCGGGAGCCACCCCCCCGACAAAAAAAGCACTTTCCCGGTTTGACTCGCAGCAAGCCCCGCGCTTTTGCTCCGAAATTCCCGTTACTGCGGGATCACACTCATGGCAAAATCCTCTGGCATTCTCGACTGGTGCAACGTCCGACTCGGCGACGACCATAACTGGTGGGTCGATGAGGTGAGCGACCCCGTGCGCTGGGACGTCGACGGCCTGAGCATCATCGACCCCCGCCAGGTCGCCCACCTGATCGAGTCCGTCGAGCCGCTCCGCGACTACGGCTTCGACCAGGACATCATGGAGGCGGCCTTCATCCCCTTCCGCATCGACAAGGACCTCGGCAGCGGCAAGGTGCGGCTCAAGCGGGTCAAGGATTCGATCTTCGAGTCCGAGGAAAAACTCTTCGCGCTGCCCGACATCGTCGACGAGGAAAACGGTCCGTTCGCCGACCTGCTGGATCATCTCACCCGCTGCCGGGTGAAGATGCTGAACGACGTCTTCGACTTCGAGCAGAAGCTCAGCGTCGATGAGGTCGAGGACGAGATCCGCGAGGACCAGAACGCCGAATTCATGGAGGGCAAGGCCATCCACTCGTTCGAGGAATTGTGCGCCATCCTCGACTACGCCCCCGCCGGCTGGGAAGGCGAGGAGGAGGGCGAGGAAAAGCCGAGCGTCGAGGAAGGCGAGGGCGAGGACCTGCCCGAGATCGACGAAGAGGATGAAAAGGCCCTCGAAGGCGATTCCTCCCTGAAGTGGGACGAGGACGAGGAGAAGGAGGAGGACGGGGACGGGGAGAAGAAAGCTTCGTCGGATGACGAGGACGACGAGGACAAGGACGACGAGGACAAAGAGAAGGACGACGACGAGGAGGACGAGGGCGAGTCCGACCGTCCCGCGCGTGGTCGCCGCCGCCGCTGAGGCGGTGGCGCGTGCGTGCTGCACCGCGCGAGTCGACCACGATCGACCCGCGCGGAAGCGCTACGACGCCCTCACAGGGCGAGTTCGGTCGCCATTTCCTTGGCGAAGTACGTCAGGATCATGTCCGCACCCGCGCGCTTGATCGCGAGCAGCGATTCCCGACGGGTTCGGGCAAGGTCCAACCACCCACGCTCGGCCGCGGCCTTGAGCTGGGCATATTCGCCGGAGACTTGGTACGCCGCGACCGGACGCTGGGTCGCGTTGCGGATCTCGCGGATGATGTCCAGGTAGGGACCCGCCGGTTTGACCATCAGCACGTCCGCGCCCTCGGCCTCGTCCAACGCGGCCTCGATCAGCGCCTCGCGCCGGTTGGCCGGGCTGACCTGATAGCCGCGCTTGTCGAGCGAGTGCGTTCCCGCCGCCTTGGCGCTGCCCACGGCATCGCGGAAGGGCCCGTAATAGGCGGACGCGAACTTGGCCGAATAGGCCATGATCGCCGTGTGCGTGCACCCGGCGGCATCCATGGCCCGGCGGATCGCCCCCACCCGGCCATCCATCATGTCGGAAGGAGCCACAAAGTCGACGCCGGCTTGGGCGTGGAGCACCGCCATGCGGGTGAGGACACCCACGGTCTCGTCGTTCGCGACGGTCTCGCCATCCGGCAGGAGAATGCCGTCGTGGCCATGCGTCGTGTAGGGATCGAGCGCAATGTCGGTCATCACGCTGATCTGCGGGACGGCGGCCTTGACCGCGTGGACGGCCCGGATGATGAGCCCGGCGGGGTCCAGCGCCCGGGTTCCCCGCTCGTCCTTGAGGCTATCCGCCAGCTTCGGGAACAGCGCCACGGCGGGAACGCCCAGACCAGACAGCGTGCGGCATTCCGCGACCAAGTCGGCGATGCTGAGACGCGAGACCCCGGGCATGGACGGGATCGGCTCCGGCGCGCCGTCGCCCTCCACCACGAAGAGCGGGGCAATGAAATCCGCCGGGGTCAGGATCGTCTCCTCGACGAGGCTGCGCAGGGCGCCGGTGCGGCGCAGACGCCGGGGCCGGTGGGTGAGATCGAGCTTGAAGTCGGCGCTCATATTCGCGTTGTTGCCAGCCAATCACGCCATGGCCCGGGTCGCCACACGTTTTTTCACGGACTGCCGCCCGCTCAAGGTGCGGCGAACGCCGTGCGCCGGCGCCTGATTTCGCGGGCGCCTCCCGGCCGCGCGGTCCTTCGCCCGAGCCGGCGGCACCGTACCACCGCCGCCCGCGCCCCGGGCCGGAAATTGTCGTTTCCCAACCGCCCCCTCCCCTGCTTACTCTCCCGTTCCGCTTTTCCCTCTCTTCCCTGAATGGCCCTCCGCCTCTACGATTCGCTCCAGCGTGAAGTGCGCCCGCTGACCGCCGCCCAGGCGGACGGGGTCTTCCGTTTCTACAACTGCGGACCGACCGTCTACGCTCCGGCGCACATCGGGAACTTCCGGACCTTCGTGGTCAACGACCTCATCCGCCGCCTCGCTGACCGCCAATTCGGCCCCGGCCGGGTGAAGCACGTGCGCAACCTCACGGATGTGGACGACAAGACGATCCGCCGCGCCCGCGAGGAGCGCCGCCCGCTGGCCGACGTGACGCGGCAGTGGACGGAAAAATTCCACCGCGACTGCGCCGCCCTGAACTGCCTCCCGCCGCACGTCGAGCCCACCGCCACCGGTCACATTCCCGAGCAGATCGACATGATCGCCGCGCTCGAACGCCGTGCGCATGCGTACCGGACCGAGGACGGCTCCGTCTATTTCAAGGTTTCCTCGTTCGATGACTACGGCTCGCTCTCGCGGCTGAAGGAACGCGAGCTGAAGCTCGGCTCGGCGCTCAAGGCCGCGGCCGCCGATGCGGACGAGAAGGAGGACGGCAGCGACTTCGCGCTCTGGAAGGGCCACAAGCCCGACGACGGCGACGTCTTCTGGCCGAGCCCCTGGGGCCCCGGCCGCCCCGGCTGGCACATCGAGTGCAGCGCGATGAGCAAGAAGCACCTCGGCGACACCATCGACCTCCACACCGGCGGGGTGGATCTGCTCTTCCCGCACCACGAAAACGAGATCGCCCAGAGCCAGTGCTGCAACCAGCAGCCGTTCGCCCTCCACTGGTACCACAGCGAGCACCTGCTCGTGGACGGGAAGAAAATGAGCAAGAGCCTCGGCAACCTCTACACGCTCGATGACCTGACGGCGAAGGGCTTCTCCCCCGTGGCGGTGCGCTACGCGCTCCTCTCCGGCCATCCGCGCAAGCAGCTCAACTTCACCCTCGAGTCGGTCCACGGCGCCGAGAAGGCGCTCGGGCACCTGCGCGCCTACGCCGCCAGCCTGCCGCCCGGCGGCGGCGATCCGGCCACGCTCGCGCCGGTGATCGCGGCGCTTGAGGACGACCTCAACACGCCCGCCGCCCTCGGCGCCCTGTTCACCGTCGTCAACCGCGGCACCCAAGGCGTCGACGCCGCCGGCTTCGCCGAGGTGATGGGACTTTTGGGCTTCGATCTGCGCACCACCCCGACCGCGGTGGTGGAGGCGCCGGAAGCGGTCCGCGCGCTGGCCGACCAGCGCTGGGCCGCCAAGGCCGCCCGCGACTTCGCCCGGGCCGACGCCCTGCGCGCGCAAATCGCCCAGGCCGGCTGGACCATGCTCGACCGCAAGGACGGGTTTTCCCTCGAACCCAGCAAACGCTGACCCCAACCTCCCCCTTCCCATGCCGATGTCCCCCCTCGAGGAACTCCGCCACTCCGCCTCGCACATCCTCGCGACGGCCCTGCTCCGCATTTTCCCGGACGCCAAGCTGGACATCGGACCGCCCACCGACACCGGCTTTTACTACGACATCGATCTGGATCACAAGCTGACCCAGGACGACCTCGCCCGCATTGAGGCGGAAATGAAGAAGGTCGTGGATGAGAACCAGCCCTTCCTCCGCCGCGAGGTCTCGCGCGAGGAGGCCATCGACATCATCCGCCAGCGCGGCCAGGAGCGCTACAAGCTCGGCCGTCTCGCGGACATCCCGGAGGGCGAGAAGATTTCGTTCTACCAGAACGGTGAATTCATGGACCTGTGCGCCGGCACCCACGTGCGCTACTCGTCCAAGGTGAAGGCCTTCAAGCTCCTCTCCATCGCCGGAGCCTACCACCGCGGCGACGAGCGCAACAAGCAGCTGCAGCGAATCTACGGCACCGCTTTCCCGAACCGCGAGGAGCTTGAACAGCACCTCGAGCGGCTCGAACAGGCCAAGGCCCGCGACCACCGCAAGCTCGGCAAGGACCTGCGCCTCTTCGTCATCGACGAGGACGTCGGCCAGGGACTCATCCTTTGGACGCCCAACGGCTCGATCATCCGCCAGGAACTCCAGACCTTCATCGGCGAGGAACTGCGCAAGCAGGGCTACCATCAGGTTTTCACGCCGCACATCGGCAAGCTCGAGCTCTACAAGACCTCGGGCCATTTCCCGTACTACAAGGAATCGCAGTTCACGCCCGTCGTGGAGAATGAGTCGCTCGCCGCGATCGTGCGCGAGGGCTGCTCCTGCGCCGACATGGTGGCGCGGCTCGACGGCGTCTCGGCCAAGCTCCGCGAGGACGTCAATCGGCGGGCCGGTCGCGAAATCATCCCGCAGGACCGTGTGCTCGATGCGGATCGCCTGCTCGACGGCTTCATGCTGAAGCCGATGAACTGCCCGCACCACATCAAGATCTTCGCCTCCCAGCCGCACAGCTACCGCGACCTCCCGGTCCGGCTGGCGGAATTCGGCACGGTCTACCGCTGGGAGCAGAGCGGCGAGCTCAACGGCATGACCCGCGTCCGCGGCTTCACGCAGGATGATGCGCACCTGTTCTGCACGGAAAGTCAGGTCCCCGCCGAGGTCCTGGGCTGCCTGTCCCTCGTGAAGGTCGTGCTCACCACCCTCGGCATGAGCGACTACCGCGTGCGCGTCGGTCTCCGCGACCCGGATTCCAACAAGTACACCGGCACGGCCGAGAACTGGGACAAGGCCGAGGCCGCGTGCCGCGAGGCCGCCAAGACGCTGGGCGTGCCGTTCACCGAGGAACCGGGCGAGGCCGCCTTCTACGGCCCGAAGATCGACTTCGTGGTGAAGGACGTGATCGGTCGCGAATGGCAGCTCGGGACCGTGCAGGTCGACTACAACCTACCCGTCCGCTTCGATCTCTCGTACATCGGACCCGACAACCAGCCGCACCGCCCAGTGATGATCCACCGCGCCCCGTTCGGCTCGATGGAGCGTTTCTGCGGCGTGCTCATCGAGCACTTCGGCGGCGACTTCCCGGCCTGGCTCGCCCCCGAGCAGGCGCGCATCGTGCCGATCAGCGACAAGGTCATCGATTACGCCCGGGATCTGCTGGCGCAGTTCAAGGCCGCAGGCATCCGGGCGTCGGTCGACGAGCACAGCGACAAGCTCGGCGCCAAGGTGCGCCGCGCCGAACTCGACAAGGTTCCCTACACGCTCGTCATCGGGGCCAAGGAAGCCGAGGCCGCCTCGGTCAGCGTGCGCTCCCGCGCCCGCGGCGACGAGGGCGTGAAGCCGGCGGCGGCCTTCCTCGAGAGCCTCGTCACCGAGATCCGGACCCGCGCGCTTCCGGCGAAACGGGCCTAGCAAAAGAGGCGACTCGCGTCGCCTCGTGGTTCTCTCCTCAGGCGCGCGGTGCTCCAGCACCCGCGCCTTTTTCGTGTCCGCCGGCGATCGATCTGCCGTCAGATCGCGGCGTCACCGCGCTCGTCGGTGCGAATCCGCACCGCGTCTTCCAGGGCCACGACAAAGACCTTGCCGTCGCCAATCTTGCCCGTCTTCGCGGCCTTGACGATGGCCTCGACCGTCTTCGCGACCAACTCGTCGGTCACGACGATCTCCAGCTTCACCTTTGGCAGGAAATCCACCGTGTACTCGCTGCCGCGATAGATCTCGGTGTGCCCCTTCTGGCGGCCGAAGCCCTTCACCTCGGTCACCGTCATCCCCTCGATGCCAATGGCCGACAGGCCCTCCTTCACTTCCTCCAGCTTGAACGGCTTGATGATGGCGATGATGAGTTTCATGCGTTGAAAGGGTTGGGGATTCGGCCGGAGCCTAGCTCCCCTCCGACCACCGGGGCAAGCCTAGTCACGATCCTGCGTCCGGGAAGCCCGACCGGCCGCCGCGACCCCGCCCAAGGCGGAAGCCGATCCGCCCGCAACGCCGCTGCCCCAGCCCCGCGGGGTCCGGGGGTGGCCGCGTTGCCGGGAGCCGGCCTCACTCCGGAAGGACCGTCTGGATGTGCAGCTCCTTGAGCTGCTTCGGGGTGACCGGAGTCGGGCTCTGGGCCATCAGGTCCTGTCCCTTCTGCGTCTTGGGGAAGGCGATGACGTCGCGGATGCTGGTCGTGCCGCAAAGAAGCGCGACCATGCGGTCCAGACCAAAGGCAATGCCTCCATGAGGCGGGGCACCGTAGGTGAAGGCCTTGAGCATGTAGCCGAAACGGCTCTCGACGACGTCGGCCGGGATCTTGAGCACGTCCTCGAAGACCTTCTTCTGCAGGGCGGGCTGATGGATGCGGATCGAGCCACCTCCCAGCTCCATGCCGTTGAGGACGACATCGTAGTGCTGGCCACGGACGGCCTTCGGGTCGGAGTCGAGCAACGCAGCATCCTCCGGCACCGGAGCCGTGAACGGGTGATGCGTCGCGGCGTAGCGGTTCTCCGCCTCGTCGTAGCTCATCAGCGGGAAATCGACCACCCAGAGGAACTTCCAGTCATCGTGCCGGATCGTGAGCTTGCCGCGTTTCTGCAGCAGAGCGGCGGCCTCGAGACGGATGCGGCCAAGGATCGCGCAGGCCTTCTCCCAGGGAGCGGCCGCGAAGAAAATCATGTCACCTTCGGCGACACCCAGCTTTTCGGTGAGCGCCTGCTTTTCGGCGTCGGAGAAGAACTTCACGATCGGCGACTTCCATTCGCCCTGCTCGACCTTGATGAAGGCGAGGCCCTTCGCACCGAGGGACTTCGCGACCTCTTCGAGGCTCTTCAGCTCGCCTTGGGTCAGGTCGGACAGACCCTTCGCATTCAGCGCCTTGATCACGCCGCCGCCGGCGGCGGTGGCTTGGAAGACCTTGAAGGCGGAGTTGCGGAACAAGTCCGTGAAGTCGACCAGCTCCATCGCGAAGCGGACGTCGGGCTTGTCCACGCCGTAGCGGTTCATGGCGTCGACGAACGCCATGCGCGGGAAAGGCGCGGGCAGGTCCACGCCCAGCACTTCCTTCCACACGCGCTGCAGCATGCCCTCGAACAGGGCGTAGACATCCTCGCGGGTGATGAAGGAAGCCTCCACGTCCACCTGCGTGAACTCCATCTGCCGGTCGGCCCGGAGATCCTCGTCGCGGAAGCAGCGCGCGATCTGGAAGTAGCGCTCCACGCCCGCGACCATCAGGATCTGCTTGAACTGCTGCGGCGACTGGGAAAGCGCGTAGAACTGGCCCGGGTGAATGCGCGACGGCACGAGGTACTCGCGGGCGCCCTCCGGCGTGCTCTTGAAGAGGGCGGGCGTCTCCACCTCGATGAACTCGCGGCTGTCGAAGTAATCGCGGATCGCCTTGGTCGCGCGATGGCGCACCTGCAGGTTGCGCCGCATCTTGGGGCGACGGAGGTCGAGGTAACGGTACGTGAGGCGCAGGTCCTCGTTCACCTTGTCACCCCCCGCGTCATCGAGCGGGAACGGGGGCGTTTCGGAAACATTGTGGATCGTCAGCTCGGTCGCCTCGACCTCGATGCCACCGGTCGGGAGCGACGGATTCACCGTACCGGCCGGGCGGGCCACGACCTTCCCGGTCACGCCGATCACCGACTCCGGCTTGAGGTGCGCCGCCTGCTGACCGAGCCCGGCGTTCACCTGCGGGTCGAACTTCACCTGGGTGATGCCCTTGCGGTCACGCAGGTCGACGAAGAGGATGCCGCCGTGGTCGCGGACGGAGTCGACCCAGCCGAGCAACGAAACGGTTGCTCCGAGTTCGGCAGGCGTGAGTTGGGCACAGTGATGGGTGCGATGCATG
>CAZEJZ010000111.1:0-8101 GCA_964512415.1 uncultured Opitutaceae bacterium | reverse complement strand
ACACGCGGTGAGGCAGCGTGCCCTCCGGATCCCCGGTGCCGGGCACCTGGTAGACGAGGCCCGCCGGCCGGACGCCCTCGCGCACCAGCACGTGGACCTTGAGACCGAGCTGGCGAGCCAGCCGCGCCGTCTCGCGACCGATGCCCCCATAGCCCCATATGCCAACGGTGAGGCCACGGATCTCGCGCTGGAAGACCGCCCCGCGGTCCCACACCCGCGTGTCCTGGTTCCGGATCAGCTGGCGGAGGTTGCGCGCGAGGTTGATCATCATCGCGATGTTCCACTCCGCGATCGGGACGTCGAAGCATCCGCGGCCGTTGGTCGCCCGGATGCCGCGGGTCGGCAGGCGATGGCGGAAGAGCTGCGAATAGCCCGTCGAGGCGATCTGAATCCAACGCAGCGCAGGCATCTCCTCGAGGTTCGTGGGCGGAAACGTGCAGAACAGGACCTCCGCGTCGCGAATGCGCTCGGCGGGCAGCGCGCGCTCGACCTCGGCTGGTGGCACCACGGGATCGAACGTGTGGCGCCCACTCGCTTGCAGGCGCGCCAAGACCTCCGGTTCAACCGGTACATCAATGAGTACGTTCATGCTCGGTCCTCAGTCGCGTAGAATCTTGCCCGGGACGCTGTTGAACTCGCCGCTGCCGGGCTTGAAGGGATAACGGCGGCGGGTTTCCTCGGTGAGGACCACGCCCAGACCGGGCCGATCGGGAGGCAGCACATAGCCATCCCGAATGACCAACCCGCCGTCGATCAGTTCGGAGTGCAGCCCGGCGTAATCGGGAGGAATCTCCAGGATGCAGGTGTTCGGCGCCGCGAAGCCGGCGTGAACGTTCTGCATCAGGGAGGCTCCCGCTCCCCAAGCATGCGTCGCGATCTTGCGACCGCGCTCTTCGAGCAAGCGCGCGACCGCCATGAATTCCCCGAGCCCGCCGGTGAAGGAAGCATCCGGCTGCCCGATGTCGAAGCTGTCCTGATTCGTGAAGACTTTCCACTCGTAGGTCGCCGTGAGGCACTCGCCGCCGGCGATCGGTACCGTCGTGGACTTGCACAGTTCCGCATACCCCCAAGGGTCCGTGTAATGGAGGGGCTCTTCGAGGAAGAAGAGATTGAAGGGCTCCAAGGCGCGCGCGACGGCCGTCGCTACTTCCAAGTTCCAGGTGTGGTGCGGGCTGTTGCCCATGTGACCGTCGAACATGATCCATGCATCCTTGCCGGCGTGCGCTCGCATGAACGCCGCCTTGTCCGCCTCGAAGTCGGCCGACTCCCGTGCATCGGTCAGCAAACAGAAGCCCTCCTCGGCCGAGAAGCTTCCGGCGCCGACCTTGATCCCGCGGAAGCCGAGCGAGAAATAGTGATCGATCTTCCGGGCCAGCTTTTCCTTGGGATAATTGCTCGGGCCTCCGGTGGCGTAGCAGGGCAGCCGGTCAAACTTCGCACCGCCGAGGAGTGCGTGCACCGGCTTGTCCTCCAGCTTGCCCTTGAGGTCGTACAGCGCGGCCTCGATGCCGTTGATCACGATCGTGCCCAAGCCAACCCGGCACCAGAAGTTGCCGCACTGGTACATGCGCCGCCACAGCTCGGGGATGTCATCGACGTTCTGGCCGACGAGGATGGGCTTGAAGAAGTCGACGATCGCGGGGACCGCCTCCGGGCAGAAGTACCCGGCGTAGGTCTCGCCGAGGCCGACGTGCGGACCGTCCGTGAGGATCTCGATGAAGGCGGCGCTGCGCAGTTTCCGCGCTTCGCGAAGGAAAGGATCGTTGGTGCACGGGCCGGTGAGCAGGACCGTGCGAACATCAGTGATGGTCATGGTGAGGAAGAAAGGGATGCAGCGCGCCGCCAGAGCGCGCGCAGGTCGCGGCACTCCGTGCGGACATCCGCCCAGGTGTCGCCAAAGCAGCTCAGGCCGTAGGACGGAGCGGCGTGTCCGAGTTCGGGCACCGCGAGGACGGGAGCGTCGGTCGGCTGGGCGCGCAGGTGTTGAAGCAGCGCGCCGGCGTAAGCGAGCCAGTCCCGGTACTCGGGCGTGCGCCGCCCGCGGCTGTCCAGGACCGGAATCTGACAATGATGGCCGTTGAACGGCCGGAGATGGAACTGCGTCGCTGCCGCCAGGAGTTCCTGCGGCTCGCGCAGGCGCTCCCAAAAGGTTCCAGGAGCCAAATGGCGCACGATCGCGAAGTGCGAGTGATCGAGGCACAGCGGCAGCGCCGAACGGGTCCGGCGATGGTACGCGCGCGTCAGGGCAACCGTCGCCTCGGGGGTCTCGGTAAAGGTGTCGCGATGGGTTTCGATCGCGAATGGCAACCCGACTTCGCGCGAGACGGCCGCGATGTTCCGGGCCAGTTCGACCATGTCGGTGAGCGGCGAGTCGTAGTCGCCGAGTTGGACGTCGATGGCGACCGCCCCGAGCTCCTTGGCCGCGCGGAAGGGCTTCTCGAGGTCCATGCCCGTGCCCAGGCTCGTGACGGCAAGGTACCGCAGGTTTCCCCGTTCGGCCAATTCGGGACGGGGGGGCGAGAACACGCCGTCGAATCCCGCGTCCCGGATCGCGCGGAACTTCCGCTCCCACGTCCATTCACGCTTGGCGGTCGGATATTGGCGGAGAGACCAGAGGGTGGCGAAGAGCCAGAGGGCGCGGCCCGTGGCGGAGGCACGGGGGGCGCTGGCGGAGAGCTCGGTGCCCGCAGGCGGGCGACTCGCGGAACGGGTGGCACTCATCGTGCGGCGGGGAACTAGAGGGGGGAAAGCAAACGGCCGGGGGCATGCGCCCCCGGCCGTGAATCAAGCACAGTTCATTGGCAAGGATCCGCGCGACAGGTGAAGCCGGCGGGCCCTCTTCATTAGAACTTGTAGACCGCGCTCAGCTGGAACGTGCGCGGGGGAGACGGATCGCAGAAGATCGGGGTCTGCGCACCGAGGACGAAAGCCTTGTCGAGGAGGTTCTCGATGTTCAGGCGGACCGTCCAGTTCTTGTTCACCTTGTACGCGGCGAAGGCGGTCATGTTCCACACCGACTCCAGCGTGATGGAGGTCTGGGTGGAGCCGGCCGGGAGGATGTAGCCGCCGAGGCTGGTGAAGATATTGCCGCCCGTCTTCGAGCCACCGCCACCGAAGCTGAAACCCTTCATCGAGCCGTCGCTGAATTCATAGCGCGTGAAGAACGAGAAGAGGTTGCCGTAGGTGTTGTTGATCGTGTTGCCGTTCTGGTCCTTCGTCGTGCCCTTGTATCCGGTCACGAGGATCTGCCACTCGGGGATCGGGGAGTAGGCGATCGACGCATCCCAGCCCTTCTGCTTCTGCAGACCGGTGGCCACAAAGTACGAGATACCGGTGATCGGGCTCAGCGTGCCGGCAAGCACCGCTACGTTCGTCAGCTCCATGTCGAAGCTGGCGACCGTCGCGGAGAGGCGGCCGTCGAACAGCGAGGTCTTCACGCCGAACTCCTTGCCGGAGCCGACCTGCGCGGGCAGGAGGACGCCGAAGTAGTCGCGGGTGTTGCTGTTGCCCTGAGGAGCAAAGGTCGTGGAATCGAGACCGTAGAGCGCGATGTCCTTGGTCACGTTCACGACCACACCGATGCGGCGCAGGTTCTCCTCGAAGTTCACGATGCGCGTACCACCAGCCGTCGTGCGGGCGGTGATGTTCGGCACGTCGTTGATCTGCAGGGCGGCGGCGCTGACGCCGGCGACAACGATCAGGCGGTCCTTAATGAGGTCAGCCTGGTGCTGGTAATAGTACGTCGAGCGACGGTTGTTCGTCCAGCTGCCGACCGAGGAGGGCGGAGCGTACGAGTCGTAGGACGGAACCACGAGGCGATCCATCTGGGGATTCGCGATCGGGAAGCCTTGGACGCCGAACGCAGCGTTGTTGAGAAACGCCGCACGGTTCACTTCGTCCGTCAGCGTGAAGCCGGCCGCGCTCTGGTTGGCGATCGGCCCGATGTAGTAGTTGCCGAGGACGTCACCGTTCACGACCCAGTTCTCCTGGCGCTGATAGTTGCGGCGGGCGAACAGGTTGAAGAGGCCGGTCTGGAGGTTCAGGTTGTTCGGCAGCACGTTCGTGCCCTTGCGCACGTAACGGAGGTGCGAGGCGGAGAACTTGGCTTCCCAGCCGCCGCCGAAGCGGTGCAGCATGGCGATGCGCTGGCGCACCTGGTTGTGGTTCTCCATGATGCCCTTCGGGTAGTAGGCTTCCTTGCGGCCGGCGCCCGTGTAGAGCTTGCCGTCCGGCATCACGAAACTTTGTCCGCCGGCGATGCTGGTGACGTCGACGTAGTCGAACGCCGCACGCACGGTGGTGTTCTTGAGGTCGACCTGGAGCGTGGGGTGAACCGCGAAGCGCTGGTCTTCCACGTTCTTGAAGTACGCATCGCCGTCCTGGTAGGCGGCCGCGACACGGTAGGAGAGCTTGGCGTCACCGAGCTGGCCGACCGGACCGGTGGAGTCGATTTCCGTCCGGTGCAGACCCCAGTCCTTGACCGAGAAGCTGATCGTGTTCCGCGAGAACGGCAGCGGCTTCTTGGTCGACTTCAGCACGACACCCGAGACGCTGGCGTTGGCGTAGAGCACGCCCGCCGGGCCGCGGATGACTTCGTAGGAGTCGATGTTGACGTTGTCGCTGTACGGCACGTTCTCGATCGCGTCGTCCATGTACGGATTCAGCGCACGGGCGCCGCGGAGGCGGATCGACTCACCGCGGTAGAACTGCGAAGCGCCGGCGAACTGCAGCACATCGGAGGTCTTGGTGGCGCCGATGTCGTCGATCAAGTCGCGGGTGACGACCGTGACCGATTGCGGGATCTTGATGAGTTCTTGGTTGGTCTTGAAGCCGGTGGCGGCATTGGTCGCCACGTAGCCCTTGCCCTGGGTGGTTGAGACCTCGAACTTCGAAAGCGCGACCACCTCTTCCTTCGGCCCGGAGGCGGCGGAGGGGGCGGTCTGGGCGATCGCCGATACGGAAACCGCGACGAGCGCGGTGACAATCTGACAGGCGCGGCGCAGGAAAGCGGCGCGGCGGGGGATTTGGTTCATAGGTTTGCTACGCCATGACGGGTGTCAGCGGGCGCGTGTATACGTCTTGCCTCCGCGCCGGGAGAGTCAAATCCAAAGCAATCGATGCCCTGCGGATTTAAGCGCCGGTGGAATCGGGCCCGCCCTTTTCCATTTGATGGCTCCGCGGAGCGGAAAAGCAAAAATGCGCTTGTATACAAATTTGGCTGCACCACCCTTACGGCGTTCGTTCGTCTTGAACCATCGGACCCTCCTTCTTTCCTGAATCCATGATTTCCGTCCTTGTGGTCGGCTGCGGCAGCATCGGTGAGCGCCATCTGCGGTGCTTCCAGAAAACGGGGCGCGCTCGCGTCACGGCGTGCGACACGAGCGAGCCGTTGCTCGCCACGCTGGCGAAAACCTACGGCGTTGAAACCGCCACAAACTGGGCGCAAGAGTTGGCCTCCGGGCGCCATCAGGTGGTGGTGATCTGCACGCCCGCCCATCTGCACGTGCCGATGGCCCGCCAAGCCTTGGAAGCGGGTTGCCATGCTCTGGTGGAGAAGCCGCTCTCGCAGTCCTTCGCAGGCGTCGAGGAACTCCGCCAGCTCCGAGACCGCACGGGCCTGCGCATCGCGGTGGCATACGTCCTTCACTCCTACGATCTTTACTCCGAGGTCCGTGACTTCATCCGCGGCGGTGGCATTGGTGCCGTCAAGCAGGTGGTTCACAGCAGCGGTCAGCACTTCCCGACCTGCCGTCCGGCCCACACGGTCCCGTACTACAAAACGTATTACAACAATCGTGCCACCGGCGGCGGCGCGATTCAGGACGGCCTCACCCACGTGGCGAACTGGATCGAAAGCGTGATCGGACCGACCGACTCGCTGTACTGCGACTGCGCCCATCAGGTGCTCGCCCACGTCACGGTCGAGGACACCGTCAATCTCTGTGCTCGCCACGGCGATGTGCTGGTGAACTACACCATGAACCAGTTCCAGGCGCCCAACGAGTCGGTCACGCAGTTCAATGCGGAGGCGGGCAGCGTGCGGATGGAAGTCCACCTGCGCCGCTGGGGCATCCAGCGCCTCGGCGAAACCACGTGGACGTGGAAGGACATGCCGCCGGCGGAACGCGACACCTTCTTCATCGTACAGGCCAACCGCTTCCTTGATCTTGTGGAGGGTCGTCCGGCTCCCCTCTGTTCCTTGGAGGCAGCCGCTCAGACGCTGCGCTTCAATCTCGCCGCCCTCGCCTCGGCCGATCAGGGCGTAAGGGTCCACTGCGCCAACGTCACCTCCTAAACTCCCATGGTTTCACTCCCCGACTCCACGTCTCCGGCGCAGGGTGCGGTCACCCTGCCGATCGATGCGAACCGCCGGCTGCTCAACCGCTACCGCTTCCTCGAGCACGAGATCATGCAGGTTCTCGCCGGGTGGATGCCGGCGGTGGGCCACTTCGAGACAAAGTGCGAGGTCGGGCGCACCATCTGGGAATGCGCGCTCCACGTGAACGCCCTCTACCTTCGGCTGCGCGAGATCCAGTCGCCCGCGTTCCAGCGACCCGACGACGCGGCGTTCGTGCGGCTGGGCGGCGAGTTGCGCCACGCGCCCAATGAGCACGCGCTCGTCCGCGGCATTTACCGGGTGGCGTTTCCGGCACTGATCAAAGCCCTCTCGGACCACGAGACCGCCACCTTCCCGAACAGCGACCTGCCCAGCGTCTACGCGATCAAGCATGCCTTGCTCGATCTGCGCGCGCAGCAGGAACGGGTGCTCCCGCTGCTCGCCGCCGCCGAGGCGGAAGGCGCGGACCCCGCCGCCGCAGCGTGGGAACGCTACGTCCAGGCGCTCCTCGACGCCTCCGGAGGCGTGTCCGGCACTGGCCCCCGCGCCGCCGCGCCAACTCCACCGCCCGAACGCCGGGAGTTTACCCCGCCGCGCGAAGCCGCCCGCGACGCCCGTTTCACCAATCGCGGCGCCGACTTCGCCGTGATGCCGCCGGAGGACGACTATCGCGCCCACACTATCGAGGAGTTCGAACGCTACTCCACGGAGATGCTGGCAGCGGAGACGGTCGCCGTGGTGCTCTACGGACTGCGCGACATGCCGTGGGACTTTCAGTTCGACAGCGCGCGCCATCTCTACGACGAGGTGCGCCACTGCCTGATGGGCTACGAGTGGATGCGCCGCAACGGCCTCGATCCTTTCCAGAGTCCGCAGTACCTGCAGGTCTTCCGCTGGCGCTGCCAGTTCCCGCCGGTCATGCAGTACTGCATGCTCACGATGGGCAACGAGGTCCACGCGTTCCCCTACCGCCACCGTCGCGTCGAGGCCCACGAGAAGTCGGGCGACCGCTTGAGCGAGCAGTTCGTCCGCTACGACATCGCCGACGAGACGCAGCACGTGCGCTTCGGCCATCGCTGGCTCCCGGAAATGCTCCGCCACATCGGCGAGAGCCGCTCCGTCGACGCCTACACCGCCGATATTCTCAAGGTCTGGGAAAGCGAGTACCGCTCCGGCAAGCTGCCCATCAATCTCGAGTAACCCCCTTCCTTCATGTCCCTCGTCCGCAATCCCCAAGACATCCGTCTCGCCATGCTCGGCTCGACGGTCGGCAACGGTCACCCCTACTCATGGAGTGCCCTGTTCAACGGTTACGACCGCGAGTTGATGACCAAGGAGTGTCCGTTTCCGGGCATCCCTGCGTACCTGAACAAGGAGCCGGCCGCGACGATCTCGATCCCCGGGGCGCGCGTCACTCACATCCATTGCGCCGGCAACGGCGGCTTCAGCGCCGAGCACGTTGCCCGCTGCTCGCTCATTCCCCATGTCGTCGAGAAGCCGACCGACGTCATCGGGCACGTCGACGCCGTCATTATCGCGACCGACATCGGGCACGAGCACGTCGAGCGCGCCCGTCCCTTCGTCGAGGCCGGCCTGCCGGTGTTCATCGACAAGCCGCTCACCGACAACGAACCCGACCTGAAGACGTTCGTGCACTGGGTGGAACAGGGTCTCCCGATCATGTCCTCCAGCAGCATGCGCTACACGAAGGAGTTCATGCCGTACCGCCAATCGACGCGCGACCTGGGTGACCTGCGCTTCGTC
>CAZEJZ010000110.1:0-8112 GCA_964512415.1 uncultured Opitutaceae bacterium | reverse complement strand
CTGCTTGCCCGTGAACCCCTCGGGCGTGTCGCTGCGACGGCCCTGCGCGCGAAATGGGAGAAGGAAAAGTCCTCCGTCGATCGCGTCCGCAAGGTCCGTGAGGAAATTGAGTCGGCCCGCGTGGCCATGGAGCGCGCGGAGCGCGCCTACGACCTCAACACCCTGGCCGAGTTGCGCCACGGGAAGATCCCGCAGCTCGAGGCTGAGCTCAAGCGGCTCGAGCGCGCCGAGGCCAAGACGGAGCTTTTCAAGGAAGAAGTCTCGGCGGAGGAAGTGGCGGAGATCGTGGCGAAGTGGTCCGGCGTGCCGGTGACACGCTTGGTCGAGGGCGAGCGCGAGAAGCTGCTCCGCCTCGGCGATCAATTGCACCAGCGCGTGATCGGGCAGGACGAGGCCGTCCGCCTTGCCAGCGACGCGATCCTCCGAGCCCGGGCCGGCATCAAGGACCCGCGCCGTCCGGTCGGCAGCTTCCTGTTCCTCGGCCCGACGGGCGTCGGCAAAACCGAGCTCGCGAAGACCCTTGCCGAAACCCTCTTCGATACCGAGGCCGCGCTCATCCGCATCGACATGTCCGAGTACATGGAGAAGCACAGCGTCGCCCGCATGATCGGCGCGCCTCCCGGCTACGTCGGCTACGACGAGGGCGGCCAGCTCACCGAGGCGGTTCGGCGGAAGCCCTACGCCGTCGTGCTCTTCGACGAGATTGAGAAGGCGCATCCCGACGTGTTCAACGTGCTCCTGCAGGTCCTGGATGACGGGCGGATCACGGATTCGCAGGGGCGCACGATCGACTTCAAGAACGTGATCGTGATCATGACCTCGAACCTCGGCAGCCGGCATCTGCTGGAAGGCGTGACGGGCGAGGACATCCCGGAGAGCGTGCGCGAGTCGGTGCTGGCCGAGGTGCGCCGGGCATTCCGGCCGGAATTCCTCAACCGCATCGACGAGATGATTCTCTTCAAGCCGCTCACGCTCGAGGAGATTGGGCGGATCGTGGACCTCCTCGTGGCGGACCTGAACCGTCGCCTCGCGGACCGCCGCGTGACGGTGGTGCTCGATCCGGCCGCGAAGACGTGGGCCGCCGAGAAGGGGTATGACCCAGTCTTCGGAGCGCGGCCGCTCAAGCGCTTCCTCCAGCGCCAGGTCGAGACGCAACTCGCGCGGGCGCTGATCTCAGGGGAGATCCCGGAAGGGTCGACCGTCACCTTCGGGGTCGAGAAGGAAACCCTCGTGATCCGTCGCTAATCCGCAGCGCCGAACAGGCGCGCGTGGTTGTGGGCCACGGTGGCGGCCAGCGTTGGGACGTCGGTCCCGCGTTCGGCCGCCAGCGCGGCGTAGGCGACGAGCAAGTTGCCGGGGTGATTGACCTCGCCGTGCGCGTCATCCGGCAGGGTGAACCCCTGCCGCTCGCGGGGTAGCGGCATCGCCGGAGCGTCCGTCTCGACAAGGATCCGGTCGGCCGGCAGGCCGACAAAGATGCCGGAGCTGACGGAGCCGGGCCGAAATGCGAGCCCGGCGTTGAAGGAAAAGTGCGCGCCGAGATCGAGCAGCGCGGAGACGAGGGCTTCCGGGCCCGAATAAGCATGGACGAGGAAGCCTCGCGGAAGACGTGGGCTCTCGCGCAGCAAGGCCAGTAGTTCCGGCCAGCTGCGCAGTCCGTGAAGGGTGACGGGGCGATCCAGCGCGGCGGCGAGTGACAGCTGGACTCGCAGCACCTCCGCTTGCTCCCCCAACGGGGCCGGCGGAGCGGGCCGGCGCGAGGCCGGCGCGGTTAGGATCCAGCGGTCGAGCCCCACCTCGCCAATCGCGGCACGGGGATGGTCGCGCAGCATTCGTTCCAGGGTGTTCGCCCAGTCTGATGGACGCTGGGCGACCCACCATGGGTGGAGTCCGAAACTTGGGATGATCCACCGGTGCACGTGGGCGAGGGCGGCGACACCCGGCCAGTCGCCGGCGTGCGTGCCGTTTGTAACAACCGAGCGGATACCCAGCGTCGGCATCGCGTTGAGCATCTGCGGCAGGTGGTCCTTCAGTCGCGGATCCTGGAGGTGCAGGGGGGCATCGTGAAAAGGAGGGGAGGGCTCCATGGCGGGGCGGGCAACTCAGGCAGCAAGTGGGGCGGCGGGTCGGACGGCCGAGGATCCCGCGTGGGTGAAGGATGGCGCGGGCGATGGCGGCGGTCTCGATCGGTGGCGAATGAGGCGAGCGGTAGCAGGGCGGTGGCGACGCGGTTGGGTGAGGTGGTCGATGGCCGTTCGGCGGCCGGGCGGTGCCTCAGGCCGTGGTGGAGAGCTCGCGCAGCCGGGCCCGGACGGCGGCGAGTCCGGCGCGCCGTGTGCCAGAGATGTGGGAATCGAGTCCCAGAAGTGCGACCGGATCGGCGTCGGCCCGCAGGCTCGCGAGGGCAGCAGGATCGGGATCGCTGAAGAAGTCGCAGGTCAGCAGGACCAGAGCGCGCACCAGCGGCGACTCGCTGTCGCCCCGAAACGCCGATGGGGCGTTCGCGGGGCGGGTGACCCAGACCCGGGATTGGCAGCCGTGGACTCTGAACTCCTCGGTCCGGAAACGCTCTTCGAGCGGGGGCGAAGATCGGGCGCGCTCGACGACCGCGGTGAGCCGTTCCTGGGCGTCCTCGATGAACTGCAGCCCGTCGATCAGGTCCTGTTGGCGCGGCGAGAGCGTCATGCGGGAACAGTCGTAAGCGCCCGGTGACGGGGCGGCAAGAGTGGCGGAGTGGCGGGCTTGCCTCGGCGCGGGGGTGGCTTACGGTGGAGCATTGTCGTGATGTTTCGCTCGTCGCTTTGCGTCCTTTTGCTGTGGGGAATCTTGGCTGGCCCGGACCTGAAGGCCCAGGGCGTGAGCCTGCCCCCGGCGCCCCTGGTGGTGGATGCGGTGCCGCCGACGGCGTCGGCGGCGGAGCGCCTGCTCGCGCGTGAGGCGGCCCAGCGTGCGCTGGAATTGGGCTTCCCCTCGATTGCCGCGGCCATCCTGCGCGACCAGTTGGCGTCGGTGGACATGGTGGACACGGCGGCTCGGAACCGTCTGGTGTTGGATCTGGCGACGGCGTTGCTCGATGACGGGAAGGCGGCAGAGGTAGAGGACGTCCTGCGGCAGTATGCCGGGCTGCCGACCGCGCGCTACCGCCTCAGGGCTGCGCTCGCGGCCGTGCGCCTGCGTCGGTGGGATGTGGCGAGGGTGGAGATTGGAGCGGCTCCGGTGGCTGACCTGCCGGCGGCGGAGCGCGGCTGGCATTTCTACGTGCAGGGACAACTGGCCGATGCGGCGCGGGAGTTCACCAAGGCATCGGCGTTCTACGAGCAGGCGCTGGCTGCGGCGGGAACGGAGCTGCAGCGGGCTCGCTTTGTTTTGGCTCGGGAAGAGGCGCGGCTCGTGGCTGGCGACTTCAGCGAAGCGCAGATTGCGACCCTGCGGGCCTTTCTGGAGCGCAATCCCGGTCGCGCGGCCGCCTACGAGGCGATTGGCCAACTGGCGCTGGCCTTGAACGGCCTGGGCCGTCGGGGTGAAGCGATGGAGACCCTGCGGAAGCAACTGCAGGCTCTGCCGCCGGAGCAGTCGGGCACGGCGGACGCATGGCTGATGCTTCTCGGACTGATCGCGGGGCCGGCTGACCCCGTCGGCCGGAATGCCCTCGGCCAACTGCTGAGCGCATCGGCGGATCGGGGCAAGCAGCGCGTGGCGCTCGTTGTGCTGGCGCGTGGTGCGCCGCCGGCGGCGTTTCGGGCGGAACTGGATCGGCTGATCGATGCGCCCACGCCGCACCCGATTCTGGAGGATCTCCTGTTGCAGCGCGCGGAGCTGGCGTTGACGGCGAAGGCGTATGCGGATGCGGATCGGGATGCGGTGCGACTTTTGGAGTTGTTTCCCGGCTCGAGACTCAAGCCGCAAGCGCTGGGCGTGCGGGTGCGTGCGGCGTGGGAAACGCTGCGGTATCGTCGTGCGGCAGACTACGCGATCCAGACCCGGGCGGCACTCGGAGTCGATCAGGGCCGCCTTGCGGCGGACCTCGGCGTGCTCGTGGCCGAAGCGTATTTCCGGGCGGGCGATTACCAATTGGCGTCCGATGCCTACGCGGCGGCGATCGCAGCTCCGCCCGACGGCGTTCCGGTCGGGGCACTTATCTTCCAGCGTGTGCTCTGCGAGGTCGAGGCCGCGCGGGCCGATCCGGCCCGCCTGACGGTGGCGGAAAACCTGCTGGATGAAGGCGGTCGCGATCCCCGATTGGATCCGGCGAACCGGTGGCAGGCGGAGTGGAATCTCGCCCGGGCCCTGCAGGTGGCGGGGGCGGAGACGACCCAGCGAGCCTTTGACCGAATCGAGCGCCTGCTGGCGCAAGCCCCGGTGGCGGCGACGGCCGGGGTGGCCCCGCTTACGCCGGATTTGCGGGTGCGAATGGCGTGGCTGCATGCGCGCCTCTCGTTGGAGGTGGGGCGACCGGAGCGGACCCTCACGTTGGTCGAGCGGCTTGTCGCATCGCTGGACGGCGTCGAGCCCCGCCTGCGCGCGGAACTGGCGAGCAGCGCACGACTCCTGGAGGCCGATGCCTACCTCGCGATGCCTGGGCGGGAGCAGGCGGGGCTCGATGTGCTGCGCCAGTTGCGGACGGAGTTTCCCCAGAGCGATGCAGCGGTCTACTCCTTCATCAAGGAGGCGAGTTTTGCGGCGGGTCAGAACCGCTTTGTGGACGCCCAGAGCCTCTTGGTCCGACTCGCGGATGACTTTGGCCGGCATGCCTATGCGCCCTTCGCGCTCTATCAGGCGGCGTTGAACGCCGAGCGCCGGGGTCAGGACGCGTTCTATCGGGACGCGAACCGCTTAATCGAGCGCCTCGTGCAGGAGTATCCCAAGAGCGACCTCGTGTTCTATGCCCGGTTGAAACAGGGTGACTTGCTCCGGCGCCTGAACGAGTTTTCCTTTGCGCAACAGGCCTACGAGGAACTGATCAACGCGTTTCCGAAGCACCCGGACGTCCTGTACGCGCACCTCGCGCGGGCCGCCTGCCACGCGGCGCAGGCCGGCGCAGGCGGGTCAGGACAAATGACCGCGCATGCCGAGACCGCCCTGGGCATTTACGAGCGTCTCGTCGACCAGGCGGATGCGGCGCCGGACATCCGGATCGAAGCGGGCTACAACCTCGGCCTGCTCTTGTCCCGAAAGGGTCGTGCCGAAGGTCGGAAGCGGGCGGAGACCGTCTGGTGGCAGCAAGTGGTGACCCCGTTTCTCCTTGATCCGGCCCAGGAGGGTAAGCTGAGCGCGCGCGGGCGTTACTGGCTCTCGCGGACGCTCCTGGGGCTGGGGGAACTCTTTGAGTCGCAGGACCGTCGTGATCAGGCCACGGATGCTTACCAGTTGCTCCTGCGCAAAGGACTCCCAGGTGGCTCGTTGGCGCAGGTGCGTCTGGCGCGTTTGGGGGTAAAGCTATGAAACCCGGTGGCGCGACGGCGTGTCTCGAAATGGCCCGGATGATTTGTCGATTGCGGGGAAGCACCGTAGCACCAACGACTCAGAACACACCGTGGCACTGTACCCCAATCTTGCGATGACCGGCTTTGATCTCAGCCTCCTGACTCAAGGAGGACCGATGATGTACGTGGTCCTCCTCATGGCCATTGTCGGAGCCGTGCTCTTTGTTGAGCGCACGCTCTTTTTGCACCGCAGTCAGATTCGCTCGGCGGCGTTCGTTGACGGCGTGAAGAACATTCTGGCGAAGCGTCGACTGGTGGAGGCTTTGACGGTCTGTGAGGAGACGCCGGGCCCCGTCGCGGCGGTCGTGAAGGCGGCGCTCCTGAAGGCGGGCAGCGACGAGGTTTCGCTGCGTTATGCGGTTCAGGAGGCGGCATTGATTGAGTTGCCCGCGCTGGAGCGCCGTCTCGGTTTACTGGCGGCGATCGCGCAGGTGGCGCCGCTGGTGGGCGTCCTTGGGACGGTGTTGGGGATGATTTCCACCTTCGGCGTCTTCATGGGCGGCCCGCAGTACGTCCCGGCCCAGACGATCGCGGCGGGGATGTGGCAGGCGCTGCTCTGCGCGGCGGGCAGCTTGATGGTCGGCATCCCGGCGCATCTCGGGCACCACTTTCTCGTCGGCCGCGTGCGCTCGCTGGTGCGGGATGTTGAATGGGCGGCTAACGACATCATGCGCTACCTCCTGAGCGACTACCGGGCGGGCGGTGAGGGCGGCTCGGGCAAGGTGGAGACCCTTTGAGGAACGGACGATGGTGACGCGACCCCTCGACTTGGCTTCACGTCTGCGGCGACCGTTCGCGCCGTGGGATTGGCTGCACCTCGTGAATGCTGGCCTGATTGCGTTGTTTTTCGTCTTGTTCCAGTCGAAGCACGTGATCGCGCCCGGGATCGTGATCTCGGAGAGCCAGGGGGCGACGCGTGCGCTGCGGCTTCCCGCGGTGCCTGGAGCCGTGGAGTTGGGCGGCACGGTGGCCCTCGTGGTGAGCGTGATGGGCCGCGATCTCGTGTTCACGGAGGACGGCAAGTACACCTTCGCCGAGTTTGCGCGATGGCTGAAAGCGCGAAGCGTGCCTGGCGGATCGGCGCGGCTCCTTGTGCGGGCGGATGATGCGGTGTCGCTGAACGATTTTTCGGCGATCTTCGACGCGGCGAGCGCGGCGGGGTTCACCGTCCAACTGGCGGCCGAGCCGGCGCCGACTCGCCCGTGACTGCGGTGACGGGAGGCAAGCCATGACGCCGACGGAGGAACAGACGCCTGACGCGAAGGGAGCAGGCGCACGGCGGCGAGTGGAGCCGGCCTTTCCTTGGCTCTGGACCACCGTGGCGGTGATCTGCGTGTTTGTCGGAGCGATGGCACTGGTTCGCACCCCGGAGCCCCCGGCGCCGCGGCGACCGGTGGAGTCTCCGATGCGGGGTTCGGTCGGCCTGACCCGCCTCGACGAGAAGTCCACCGATGTGGTGACGAGGGAAGAAGCGGTGTTCCGGGATCCGACCCCCCTGTTTCTCCCGACCTCCTGGAACGCAGGGGCCGAAGTTGGACCACGGGCGCCGACAACGGGTCCGGAGGGGCGTTTTCCCGACTATGCGGCGAAGCTCGTCAATCCCGCGACGGAATTGCCGGCGTGGTTTGCCCCGGCGGCGGCACCGGGTGCGCCCGCAGACGGGCTGAGGGTGGGGGAGAGAGGTGATCCCTACGGCGCCGTGGGAAGGCGTGAGACGTTGCTCGAGCCCCTGCCAGAGCGGCTCGGATTCGTGGAAGTCTTGCAAACGGCGACGGGTCGTCGCGTTCTGGCAGTGCCGGTGGCGCTGGCGCAGGGAGCCCCCGAAGGTGATTGGCAACCCTTGGAGATGTTGGTCGGCGTGGATCGTGCCGGTTTGGTGGAGGCGGCGGTGACGATCGGTTCGGGGGTAGATGACTGGGATCGCTTCCTGCGGCGTTTTATTGAAAAGGAATTTCGTTTAGGTCAGCGAGTGGCGCCTGGATTCTATCGTGTGGTGGTGGGACCGTGAGATCTCCGAAGCTAATTTGAGAATTCGCGAAGATTGCAGTTGACGGTGCTTCTCGTGGGGAGCAATTTCCCCGCTCTTTTCGTTTTTTGACCCACAGTCTCTTGGTCTGCCCAGATAGCTCAGTTGGCAGAGCACGTCCTTGGTAAGGACGAGGTCGCCGGTTCAAATCCGGTTCTGGGCTCCAGGTCAATGACTCGAAAGCGTCGCACGACTTCCGCGACGTAAAACCCCGAGGTCAAAACAGTTAAACTTCCAACAACCCAACCCGTTCCACTCCATGGCTAAAGGTACATTCGAGCGCAAGAAACCGCACGTTAACGTCGGCACGATTGGCCACGTCGACCACGGCAAAACCACCACCACGACGGCGATCCTGGCTGTCCAGGCGAGCAAGGGCCTGGCTGAGGTCAAGTCGTACGCAGACATCGCGAAGGGCGGAACGGTCCGCGATGCGTCCAAGATCGTGACGATCTCGGTGGCGCACGTGGAATACGAGACCCCGAAGCGCCACTATGCCCACGTTGACTGCCCGGGCCACGCTGACTACGTGAAGAACATGATCACGGGCGCCGCGCAGATGGACGGCGCGATCCTGGTCGTGTCGGCCGCTGACGGCCCGAT
>CAZEJZ010000109.1:0-8138 GCA_964512415.1 uncultured Opitutaceae bacterium | reverse complement strand
GCGGCGGCGGAGGCGGCGGGACCGGGACGCGGGCCCGCACGGCGCGGATCGCCAGCGATCCATGGTCGCCCTGGATCATCAGCGGTCCCCACGCCTCCTCGTCGGCGAAGGCCGCCGAGCGCGTCGGCCCACCGATCGTGACATTCTCCTGCACGAGGCATCCGTTGAGCCACACCCGCACGAAGCGCGCCGGCGCCTGCTTCGCCCCGTCCGGCCCGAAACGCGGGGCGCGAAACTCCACCCGCAGGGTCTGCCACAGGCCGGGAGCCCGCGATGCGTTCACCCGCGGGGCCGAGCCTTCGAAGGATTCGTTGCCGGCACCCCGCGCACCATCCCAGCGGCTGTAGATGGCACCCGACTCCCCTATTCCGGGCACCCGCACCCGCCAGCTGTCCCGTAGCTGCACCTCGTAGCGGCCCATCAGGTACACGCCCGAGTTGGAACCCGGCGCGAGCAGGAATTCCAGCTCGACGTCCAGATCGCCGTGCTCCCACGGGCTGAAGAGATGCCCGCGCTGCGACGGGGTGGGACGGTTCACCAGCATCCCGACGCCGGCCACGGGCTGGAGCGTCACATCGCGGCGGGGATCCCCCGCGAGGGCGCGCGCGTCCGTCCAGTTGTCCGCAACCGGCCGGAAATCCGCGACCCGCGCGAGCACCGCGTCGCCCTCCGCCAGCCGCGGCGCCGTTTCCGCCCCGCGGGCGCTCCCCACGCCGAGAAACACGAGTCCTGCCACCCACCAGAGCCTTCGGACAAGGGTCATCATAGCCTCGCGACAAGGGGCGATGACGGGACCGTTGGCAAACCCGGAGTCCGGGCCCGGCCTCCGAAGTCCGCTGCACCTCGCATCCGGGTGGCGCGCGGCTGACGGCGTGCGGCGCGTGAGGCGCGAGGCGAGCCGACGAAATCTGCCTTCCCGCCGTTCGGCGGGCCTGCCAACGTGAACATCACGGAACTGCATGTCGACTGACCCCGCCCCCGCTTCCGGTTCGTCCTCCGATCGTGGCCCAGCGTCGCACCCCGCATCGCCGTCGGCACCGCGCGCGGCCGGCCAGCCCGCGAGCTCTGAGGGCGCCGTCCGCTCCGGACCCGCATCGGCGACGAACGGGCGCGTCCCGCGGCGCCCCGACCCCCGGCGGCGCGCGCTTGCGAACGCGATCGCCCTCGGCGCAGCGGGGCTTTCGGTGCTGCTGTTCCTCCTCCTGCGACCCACGACCCCGCCGCCTCAGCGGGCGACCCCGCCCTCGACCCCCGCGACGCTGAGCCCTTCGGCGCAGGCGACCGCGCCCATCCCCGTCGCCCGGAGCGCCGACGTGGCGGCGCCGAGCTCCGGGCCGGAGGCCTTCCCCGACGCCTTCCCGGGCATCGAGCAACTGAACAGCCCGACTGTCACGATCCGCGACGACCTGATCCTGCTCAGCAACGTGTTCTCCTCCTGGCAGACCCTCTTTCCGCAGGACGGCAACCCGTGGGGGGACAATCGCGACATCACCGCCGCGCTCTCCGGCCAGAATTCCCGGCGCGTGGCGCTGATCCCGCCCAGTCACCCCGCCATCAGCAAAGACGGTGAACTCCTGGACCGCTGGGGCACGCCCCTGCTCTTCCACCAACTCAGCGGCACCGCGATGGAGGTCCGCTCCGCCGGACCCGACCGCGTTCTCTACACGGCGGACGACACCGTGCTGACGCCGTAGGGCGGCTGCCGGTCGTCCCGGCGATTCCCCGGCCGCAGCCGAACGCCTCTTCGGCGCGCGCGGGAGAACTCCGGACGACGCGCCTCCAGTCTCACCCTCACCTTCTGGCTAGGGCACCTCGTAGAGCTCGATGAGCACTTCGCCGGCGGCACCGCTGGCGGGGCTGACGTGCACGGTGTAACCGCCGGGGGCGAGGGTCAGTTCCACCGCCGCGTCCCGGCTGCCCGCCGGAAGCGCGAAGGCGCCGACCGCGTTGAACGACGACGCCAACGTCGCTGACCAGTTATCATTTTCCGCGATTCGGCTCTGACCCGAGTACACCTCCAGCTTCGGATCTGCGAGCACGCCGGGCACCGCGAACTGGCTCAACGTAGGACCGACCGCCCGGATCAAGATGCGCTTCGACGTGTTACCGAGGATCGAGAAACCCGCAATCAAGGCGTCCCCGCCGGAGCCGGCCAGGCACCGCGCCGACGCGTTCGTGAGCCGCGACGCGCTGCCGTCGCCGGCATCGTAGGCCTCCACGAGGACGTTGCCCTGCACCGCTCCTTGCACTTGGAGCGTCCGGGCGCCGTTGAGGCTGCGCAGGAGCACGGAATCCTTGCTCCCTACCACGAGCGGAAATGCTCCCACCGATGCGGCCGTACTCACCAGCGCGGAGTCGTCTCTCCAGTTGTCATTCGTCGCCTCCACCGTCGCGCCGTCGAACAGCGCCAGCGAGGGATCAGGCATCGCCTGCGTCACGCCGAAAGCAGCCAGACCCGGGCCAACCGCCCGCATCAGCACCGGTTTCGCGCCTCCGCTCATGGTCAATCCGACGATCAAGGCGCGCCGCGCCTCAAGGGTCGCTCGCAGCGAGATGTTTCCGATCCGCGCACTCGTGGACTCATAGCGGACCTCCGCCGCCTTGCTCACGATGCGCCCGGCACTATTGGAAACCACGCAGTAATAGGTTCCGGCATCCGTCGCTTTCGCCCCCGCGAGCGTCAGCTGGGCCGTCCTCGCACCGGAAACCCCCGGCTGGTTCCCGCCTGCCGCAAGGGAGACGCCGTCCTTGAACCATTCGTAGCTCACCTTGTCGCCGCCGCTGGACTGCACCGCCAAGCGAATGGTCTCACCCTCGCGGTACGACTGGCCCACCGGATCGCCGACGATATTCAGGTCCGCCGCGGCGGTGCTGTTCGGATCGAAGCGCACGGTCTCGAGGAAGCTGTAGGACTTCGAGTTCCCCGCCTTGTCGCTGAGGGTCATCTGCAGCAGGCCCCAGATACCCGGTACCGAGCCGCGCGGCAGGATGGTCTCAAACGTGTACTTCTCCCACGCCCGCGGGTCGCCATCGAAGAAGTCGGTGTAGAAATTCCGGTGATAGACCCATTTGAAGTATTCTCCACCCTGCGGGTCGCGCAGGACGAGATTGCCGACGCCATAGCCCGACGCGTTGTCGCGCACGTAGTACGTGATGGTCACCAGCGTCTCGCCATCCGGCGTCGCCGGATTCGTCGGCACCGCTTTCACGGTGATTCGGTTCACGTCGAGCTCGGGCCCGACCGCGTCCGGATTCGGTGTCTTGATCTCGATCGACGGCGCTGGCTCGTCGAGCCGTTCCACCAAGCCATCCGAGTTGCCGGAATTGGACGGACTGGTGCGGAAGTAGGTGTAATTCGCGTTCAGCGCGAGGTCCTTCAGGAAGATCTGATTCACGGTGTACCGGCCCGAGGGCATGAACTCGTTGATCAGGATTTCGACCTCGGTGCGTCCGTTCGCCACCGTGGTGCGTCCCCACGACTGCAGCGAATAAGCGCCCGGGGGTGCCAGCGTCGCAAAGTACGCCATCAGCCCAGTGTTTTCCACGGTGTCCCACCCGATGGTCACCTTCTGCACCGGACGTCCCTGCAGCGTGTCATTGCGGACGGAGACCGTCGTGGAGCCGGGCTTCACCCGCGGAATCTGCAAGTCCTCGAGGGGATTGTTGAGGTAGCATTTCCAGCCGTACAGCAGCGACGATTCGTAGCGATCTCGGCCGGCGCTATCACGGATCGTGACGTTCGGCATCTGCCAGTAGCCGCTGCGCAAGTGTTTGCTCAGCTTCTGGGTCCCGCGGAAGATCGTGCCCTTCGCATCGACCCGGCTGAAGCCCATGTCGAAGTACGTCGCGACGGGGTTCTCTGGGCTGACGGGACTGAGGATTCGCCCACCGATGGACTCCGCGCGGTTCCCCGCGAACGTCAGCGGCGTGATCTCGATTTCCACCTCGAGCGTCTTGTCCTCCTCCGGTGCCCCGGTGACCCGCGTGGAGATGCGGTTGATCTTGCCGGGATACTCGTAGCTCGGAAACAGGTTCAGCACTGTGAAGGTCAAATCGGGCCGGATGATCGCCACGTACGAATTCGAATGCATCACGCTGTCCCGGATGAACTCGTACTTCGCCATCGAACGCGCCTTCAGGCGGTCCGGGTTGTTCACATACGTCGCAATACTCTCGGCGAAGTCCTCGTTGGGATTTTTGTCATGCGCATACGCCGAGACGAACTCCGTCGTCTTTGTCGTCTGCCAGCCCGAGATGGCATCGTAATCCGGATTCGTCGGATTCGGCGCGTACACCCAGCCGCCCAGCTCCGCCCAAGTCTTCTTCAGGGCCTTCTCGACGATGAATTGATAGAGGTAGTGCGCCTTCTCATGGAGGATGAGGCGCGTCATGTACGACTCGTCGAAATTGCTGAACGCCGCCTCCATGTACTCCATGTAGCCGTTGCCCCACGCGATCGCCGGCGCCTCCGGGTAGACCGGATTCACCGTCCCATCCAACCGCCGCACCAGCCACTTGAAGCCCGCGATCTTGTGGAAGCCCTCCGGCAGTTCCTCGAAGGCATTGATTACCCGGATCAGTTCATCCGGGTGCTTGAACCACTGCTGGAAGCGCGTCGCCGGTTCGCTCGTGAACTGATGGTACGGCAGCGGCGCCCCGTCGCGGTCGATCAGCAGACCGAAGCGATCCCACAGAATCTTCGCCACCGCGTCCTGATCCGTCCCGCCGTTCGTCACGTAGCGCACCAGGGCATGGTGCAGCCGTTTCGAAAAATACAGGCCGCGCACGCCTTCGATTTCCGCGACCACCGGCGCCGCATACGTAAAGGCCGCCGTCGATACCCTCACCTCTCCCTGCGCCAGCTTGCTGAGATCGATGTCCTCGTTGATGAAGTCCGTCGTCAGCGTCCACCGCCGCGTCGGCAGCGAGGGGTCATACTTGTAGTCGGTTCCCATTTTCTGGGGAATGCGGCTGAGCACCGTGAACAGCCGGTAGGCGTATTCCTGGGTCCAAGCGGCCTCTGCATTGACCAGCACGATGCCGTACCGGTTGAACACTTCCTGCGCGTAGCTGACGTCCGCCATCGTGTAGGCCTTCCCGACCACGGTGACGACGGTCGGCTTGACCACGTTCTCAGCGATTTCGGTCTTGGGCTGACCGGCGTAGGACTGGTCCTGTTTCCAGGTGTAGCTGTAGGTGTTGTTGGCGACGGTGTAGGCTTCGATCGCAAGATCGGGCACGCTGACCGACGCCCCCGCCGCCACCGCGACGCTGACGGTCTTGGTTAGGTTGTAGCCGGGGATTTCCGCGGTGAGAGCGTAGGTCCCGGCCTCGACGCCGGGGAACCGGAACGCGCCATCGGCCGCGAAGGCCGCCGTGTAGACGTAGCTGCGGTTGGACAGCGTCACCCGCCCCTGCTCGATCGCCTTGACCGCCGGAGCCTTGCCGCTGACGGAGCCCAGCGCCGCGGCCGCGGACGTGCGTACCGCCCAAGGGTGCGGTTGGGACGCGGCCCCCGCCCGCGCCGCGCCGCCCATGACAAGCACGCCCAGCGCGGCGAAGCGGATCGCCCACGCCGCCACCGCCTTCGCTTCCCGACCGAGACTCGCGGCGCGACTCCGCAACGCAAAGCCGAACCGGAGGACCAACGGGAGCCTTATGGAATGGCAAGAGCGCCGATCCTTTGGGGAACTTGCCCAACGCAGGGCATCCCAATGCTCGGGTTTATTAACTTGCATTTACTTTTTAAATACACTCTACAACAACTACTTAAGAAAGAGTAGTGTCTCGGGTCAAGTCTGGGCCCTCGCACTCGGCCGACGCCACGTGCTGTAGTGGAGCGGCAAACAACGCGCTCGATCCGACGCGTGACGCGGGAGCCAGCGCCGTTTACCGGGAACCTGCCAAGGCATCGACCCACGCCCTCTGGCGAGGCAGGCACACGGACTGGAGATCGTAGGTTTCGATCGCGAAGGAGCGGGCGTTGGCGCCGAGCCGCGCGCGCTCGGATGCGTCGCCTAGGAGGGCGACGGTCTCGGCGGCAAGTTGGGCGGGATTGAAGAAGTCGACCAGCCGACCGGTCTTGCTCTGGACGATGGCCTCGTGAGAGGCTCCGCAGGAGCGCCGCCTCTATGTTCGCCGGCACTCGCACGTCGCCTAGATCACCCCAAGATCCTTCCAGCGGGATCGCGTCGCCTTCCGGAACGTTTCCACCTGCTGGCGGGCGACGGGCAGCATTTCCTCGGGGGAGAGGACGGCCTGTTCTCCTCGCTTGAGGCTGCGGCGCAGCACCCGGAGAGCGTCGACCAACTGTTCCGCCAGCGCCGCCGCATCCGGCTCCGGCTGGGCCTGGCTCAGCGCCAGAAGCATGAGGTCGACGTCGGACTGGGCCACCACCGCCGGCAGCGCGGAGGCGATCACCTGCCGATAAGGGGCTCCGCGGAGCGCCCCGCGGGCGAGCGCCACGTTCAGCGCCTTGGCCGGGGCGGCCTCCGGCAGCGTGCGCGCCAGTGTGACCTGTCCGGCGTGCAGCATGAATCCGAGGGCCTGCAGCACCTCGGCCGACGGGCGAGCGCTGAGCTCCGGCAGTCGGGTGAGGTCACGGAGCGACCGCGGGCCAACGGCGAGGGCCTCGTAAATCGGGCCATAGGTGGATTCACGGCCGGTGACCTCGCCCGCGCTTGTGGCAAAGGCATAGCCCGTCTTGTCGCGCTGCGTCGTTGGGACAGGCCGCTGCACCAAGGCAAAGGCCGTCGCCAGCAGGCCTTCCTGCTGCTCCCCCGCCCACAGCGGCGAGGAACCCCGCGACCACAGGTCGCGCCGAAAACTCTGGTTGACCAGCACATCCAGCATCACCTCGCGCTCGACGCCGTCGGTGTACTGCGCCAGGATCGCTTTTTCCTTCGCGGGCAGGAGGCTCGGCAGCCACCAGTCCCCCGCCGTTGCGGTGCCGACGAAGCGCAGTTTCGACGGAGCCAACTCAGCCTCAACTTGATCGAACCACTTCGGGTGCCAGTCGTCGTGCAGGTATTCCCCAATCAGATAGTTGCGCTCCAGTTTCCCGAACCCCTCCACCCGCGACCGCAGTCCCGGCAGGGATCGGGCCATGCCAAGCCCCCCCTCGATGAGCTCAAGCATCCGCTGGCGACCGGTTTCGACCGCCTTGGCGGAAGGCAGGCGCTCCCGCACCTGCCACAGACGCAGCAGGTGCTGCGTCGGGATCATGGCCGTCCATCCAGGCATGGCGTTGTAGGACAGGTAGACCAGCGCGCCTGGGGCGGTGGCGTGGGCGATGCAGTCGACGAGGCCCCGCTGCACCTCCGGAGCAATCCACGAGTAGATGCCGTGGGCGGCCACGTAATGGAACGTGCCGAGGTCCGCGGGCCACGCGCGGCCCAACGCGCAGAAGTCGGCCTCGATGAAGCGGACGTTGCCCAGGCCAGCGTCCGCCGCCAGTGTCTGGGCGTGGGCGATGTGGAGCGGATTGAAGTCCACCCCGACGAATTCCATCTCCGGGTGCTGGGCCGCGAGCAGGCATAGGTTGTTGCCTTGGGCGCAGCCCAGTTCCAGGTAGCGCAAAACCGGGACGCCAAGGCCAGCCGGCGGACGGGTTCCCCGCAGCAAGGCGCAAAAGTCCAGCCACGCTGGCGCCATTTCGCGGTAGTACCCGAAGGTGTAACCTTCATCGACGTTGTAGCCGTGATTCCAATTCATGAGAAAGTGAGGATCGAGACCGCCTGAAGCACCCGGCATGGCATGCGGTAAAGCCTGCCGGGCTGCGCACGGATACCCTTTCGGGAATGAGCGCGCCTGGTGATGACGATGCCGCGCGGGGAAAGATCAGGCCGCGACGTTTGGCACGTCCCGCGGCCGATCCACCAGCGGGGGCCGGCCGGCGTCGCGTTCGAGCCGAGGATCGGACGTCTCCAAGCCGGCGGGTCGAGGCATCGACTCCAGAACGCCGTGAAGGTGCCGCCGGAACGCCATCGGGTCACCCTTCGGGAACATGTCGACGCTCAGCGGCAGCAGCGCGCGCTGCAGCTCTGCGAGGTCCGAACCGGAGTACATCACCAGCTTGGCGGGGTAGTTCGAGCCGAGGATGATCTCCGACAACTGCACCCCGTTCATCACCGGCATAT
>CAZEJZ010000108.1:0-8157 GCA_964512415.1 uncultured Opitutaceae bacterium | reverse complement strand
GCCGATCCAGACGCACCAACGGAGCTGCCAGCCGCACCTCCCCCTCTTTCCGACCTTGAAGCAGCACCCCCATCCGCGCCGGAATGTAATCGGTCAGGGCCGCACTGGGTCCGAAGAAGAAGGGCAGGACCACGATCGACGTCACTCCCTGGGCGAGGGCCTGGCCCACCGCCGGCTCCAGCAATTCCGCCGGTCGCCCCTCCAGCCGGGCCGGATCAATGCCGCTGGAATGCAGCAACGAGACCGGCACAACGCGGTGATTCAGGCGCGGTTCCAGCGCCGCCGCGACCCGACGCAGCGCCAAGGTCGCGGCGGGACGCAGCGAACCATTGTCACACAGGAAAAAAGCTGTCGGAACGTGCATGAGTCCAATCGCTTCCAAGCGGATAAATGACTTGCCGACCCAAAACGCTTGGCCGATAAGGTCAACCTCGACGCCAATCATGAAACTCCTCTCGAAAACCCTTTCCTTCACCCTCCTCGCCTGCGCCGTCCTTTTCGCGGGCTGCTCGAAGAAGCCGAAGCGCCCGTCGCCCAGCGACACGGTGCTCGGTCAGGGTGCGGGAGCAGTGGAGTCGAGCGCGACCGATCTCGGTTCCGCCGGCCTCGTCGATCCCTCGGCCGCGGGCCTGCAGAACCGCTCCGGCGTGTTCGAGGATGAGAACATGATCAAGGGCCTCATCCAGCCGGTCTATTTCGACTTCGACAGCTCCGCCATCAAGGCCAGCGAGCGCTCCAAGCTCCAGGAAGCGCAGAAGTACCTCAGCGAACACGCCGACCACCGCATCCTCCTCGAGGGTCACTGCGACTGGCGGGGCACCGCTGAATACAACCTCGGCCTCGGCGATCGTCGCGCCGCCGCCGCCCGCCAGTACCTCGAGTCCATCGGCGTCGCCGCCGCGAAGATCGAGATCCGCTCGAAGGGCGATCTCGACGCGATCGAGAATGCCGCCGAGGACCAGATGGCCAAGGACCGCCGCGTCGAAATCATCATCCTGAAGAAGTAGGTTCGCCGCGCGCGACGCGACGCGACCCTTCCTTTCAGCACGAAGGCCCCCGGCTCGCGCCGGGGGCCTTCGTGTTTTCGGCGCCGTACGCCGGCGCCACGACCCGCGTCGCAATCAGCGACCGCCGTCGGCCAGCGCCGCCAGCACTTTTTCGGAGGCGCGGATTCCGCGCTCCATCACCCCGAGGTGAAAGCTCTCGTTCGGCGCATGCAGGTTGTCCTCCGGCAGGAACAGCCCCATCATCAAAGAATCAAGGCCGACGATCTGCTTGAGCTGCGCGATGATCGGCACACTGCCCCCTTCGCGCAGGTACAGCGGAGGACGACCAAACACCTCCGACACCGCCGCATCCGTCGCGCGGAACGCCTTCGCCAGCACCGGCGACTGATCCCGCGGCGTGTTCGAGCGATCCGGCGGGACCACGATGTAGGCCTGGCCTTCGTGCTGATCGATGATCCGCACGGTCACATCCGACGGGACGCGCTCACGCACCGTCCGGTAAAGGAGTGCGCGGATGCGGTCCGGATTCTGGTTCGGCACCAAGCGGCAGGAGATCTTCGCCATCGCCTTGCTCGGGATCACGGTCTTCGTGCCCTCGCCCTGATAGCCACCACCGATGCCATTGAACTCCAGGGTCGGGAGAAAGCGCACGCACTCGAAGGGAGTGTATCCCGGCGGAGTATGAAAGGCCGGCACACCGAGGAACTGACGGTAGGCTTCCGCGTCCCCTCCGAGCTTGGCGAGTTGCTCGCGCTCCCACGGTTCGACATCCAGCACGTCATCGTAGAAGCCCGGCACATTCACCCGACCATCCGGCGTGTGCAGCGACGCACACAACTCCGCCAAGGCCTGGATCGGGTTGCGCACCACGCCGCCGTGCAGGCCCGAGTGCAAGTCGCTCTTCGCCCCCGTGATCTCCACGTCAAACAGCACCAACCCGCGCAGACCGCAGGTGATCACCACCTGGTCAGGACTCGGGATCCCGGTGTCCGACAGGAACACGAAATCCGCCGCCTTCAGCGTGTCGCGGTACTCCGCCAGAAAGCCCGGGAAGCTCGGACTGCCCATCTCCTCCTCTCCCTCGATCAGGAACGTGATCCGGAGCGGAAGATCCGGGCGCTTCTCCAGGAGTCGCGCGACTGCCGCGACATGCACCATCATCGGTCCCTTGTTGTCCGCCGCCCCGCGGCCATAGATGCGCTCGCCGCGGATCTCGGGTTCGAACGGCGCCGACTGCCACAGGTTCAGCGGATCCGCCGGCTGGACGTCGTAGTGCCCATAGATGATCACGTGCGGCCAGTGATCCGGCCCCCCGCGCCGCGCCAACACGATGGGGTGACGCGGCGTCTTCACGACCTCCACCGCGAAGCCAATCGACGAGAGCAAGCCGGCGATGAAATCGCGCGCTCCCGCCATGCCTTCGTGGTAACGAGAGTCGGCCGAGATGCTGGGGTGACGGATGAATTCCTTGAGCTTGGAGACGGGGTCAAACATGCCCCCAACGTGCCCCAAAGCACGCGTCCGCGCTAGTCGGAAAAGCATCTCAGGCCCGGAACCGTGCCGCGGTGACGCGCGGGCCGGGCACCCGCAAACCCGCCCGCCGGAGCGGCCGACCCCCGCTATTCCTCGAAGCGCGCCCGGCTCTGCTCGTACAGCGGGAGATACCGCGGTATCAGTTGTTCGAGAGTCCGGATTCGGGTCTCATCCGAGGGATGCGTCGAGAGGAACTCCGGCACCTTCATGCCGCCCTTGTTCGCCGCGGACATCTTGCGCCAGAAGGACACCGCCGCCCGCGGGTCATAGCCCGCCCCGGCCGCAAACCGCAGCCCGATCGCGTCCGCCTCCGACTCGTGGAGTCGCGAATACGGCAGCATCACGCCGACCGTCGCCCCCAATCCATACGCCGCCCGAATCAGGTCCCGGTTTCCTTGGTCCACCTTCCCGGCCTCCATCCCCACCTCGGTGAGTAGGGCGCCGCCCAGCACCAGCAACTGCTGGGAGGTGCGCTCCGCGCCATGCCGCGAGGAGACGTGGGCCACTTCATGACCCATCACCGCCGCCAACTCGGCGTCAGTTTCAGCGATCTTCAGGATGCCGGTGTAGACGCCGACTTTGCCGCCCGGCAAAGCGAAGGCGTTGAGTTCATTCGAGTCAAAGACCACGAACTCCCACTCTGCATTGGGCAGGTCGCGCCCGACCGACTGCGCGATCCGCTTGCCCACGCGCTGGACGCGCGCGTTCGCGACCGGATCACGCGAAATCTTCTCCCCCTTCTTGATGTCGGCGAACGCCGACAATCCCATCGCCGCCTCCTGGTTGGGCGACAGCAACATCACCTGGCGGCGGCCCGTCTCCGGCACGGTGGTGCAACCGGCGAGCAGAGCCGCGAAGAGAACCCCAAGAACGCTCCAAGCGCGCATGCCCGGAGCCTGCACCCGCCCATCGCGCCGGGCAAGTGCGTACTTCCCGGGCGGACTCCGCCACGGTCCCGCGCGCCACGGACGCGCGCAGGGCGCTCAGTGCCGGAAGTGACGGATGCCCGTGAACACCATCGCGAGACCCCGCTCGTCGGCAGCCTGGATGACTTCGGCATCCCGGACCGACCCGCCGGGCTGGATCGCGCAGGTCGCCCCCGCCTCCGCCGCCGCGATCAGGCCATCCGCGAACGGAAACAGCGCCTCGCTCGCCACCACCGAGCCCTTGAGATCGAGACCCGCCTCGCCGGCCTTCCACACCGCGATGCGCGAGCTGTCGACGCGAGCCATCTGCCCCGCGCCGACTCCCAAGGTCTGCTCGCCGCGAGCGTAGACAATGGCGTTCGACTTCACGTGCTTGCAGACCTTCCAGGCAAACAGCATCGCCGCCCATTCCTCTTCCGTCGGCTGGCGGCGCGTCACCACCTTGAACTCATCGCGACGCCCGAGATGACGGTCGCGGTCCTGCACCAGAACGCCGCCCACCACTGAACGCACCTCCTGCAGGGCGTCCGCCCCCATGCCTTCGCGGGCCACCATCAACCGCAGGTTCTTCTTCTTCCCCAGAATCGCGAGCGCCTCGTCCGCGAACCGCGGCGCGATGATCACCTCCGTGAAGATCTCCGCGATCGCCGAAGCGAGCGCGCCATCGAGGGTGCGGTTGACCACGATGATGCCGCCGAACGGCGCCTGACGATCCGTCGCGTACGCCTTGTCCCACGCCTCGATGAGCGTGTCCGCACTCGCCACCCCGCAGGGGTTCGTATGCTTGAGGATCGCCACCGTGGGGCGCTCGAACTCGCCGATCAGGTAGGTCGCCGACGTCAGGTCGAGGATGTTGTTGTAGCTGAGTTCCTTTCCCTGGAGCTGCGAGAAGTGCTCGTGGAAGGTGCCGTAGAGCGCGGCCTTTTGGTGCGGGTTCTCGCCGTAGCGCAGCGCCTGCGCCTTGTCGTACGACGCCGTCCAGCGGCGCGGGAACCCGCTCAGTGCCTCGAGGTCCGGCTCCAACTCCTGCCCCTCCAAATACTGCGCGATCGCCGCATCGTAGCGCGCGGTGCGCTGAAACACCTTCAGCGCCAGACGCCGACGGAGCGCGAGCAGGGACGCCGGGGACGCCATCGCCGCGAGCACCGGCGCATAGTCCTCGGGATCGCAGACCACCGTGACGCTCTCGTGGTTCTTCGCCGCGCTGCGCAGCATCGAGGGGCCGCCAATGTCGATGTTCTCGATCGCCTCCTCGCGCTCGACGTGCGGCTTCGCCACCGTCTGCTCGAACGGATACAGGTTCACCACGACGAGATCGATCAGGGAGATGCCGTGCGCCGCCGCCTGCGCCAGATGCTCCGCCTTGTCGCGCCGACACAGCAGGCCACCGTGGATCTTCGGATGCAGCGTCTTCACGCGACCTTCCATGATCTCCGGAAAGCCCGTGTGCGACCCCACCTCCGTGACCGGCAGTCCGGCCTCCACCAGCAACTTCGCCGTGCCGCCGGTCGAAAGCAGGCGATAGCCGTGCTGGCGAACGAGGGCCGTCGCGAAGTCGACGAGGCCGCGCTTGTCGCTGACCGAGAGAAGAGCCAGTTTTTCCATGAGCGGTGAGAAGCGGCGTTTCTGCGCGCGCCAACGCAGTCCGGCAAGCCGGAAGAGGCGCCGAAACGACCACCAACCCCGCGCACCCCGTTGCGTTCACGTCCGGTCTCGCTATGATGCCAGATCCGATCGTTTCCCGTGTCCGCCTCCGCGACCCTTCCCGGCCTCCGCGCCTCTCTCGACAAGCTCATCTACCACCGCGGCGGTAGCAGCCTTCCCACGGACACGCCCCACGCCTTCGTCTACTTCATCACCATCCACAATGCGTCCGACCGCACGGTCACGCTGCTGGGCCGCAAGTGGGTCGTCGAGTACGCGAGCGGCCATCGCCGCGTCATCGAGGGCGACCGGATCGTCGGCGAGACCCCCCGCCTCGCTCCCGGAGAATCCTTTTCGTACAACAGCTACCACGTCACCGGAGAAGCCGCCTCCGCCGTTGGCAGCTTCCATGGAGTCGATGAACGCGGGGGCAAGGTCCATGTGACCGTCGGTCCCTTCCCTCTCTCGCCGCCCGAGTGCGTTTGAATTCCCCCTGTTTCCTCCCCTGCATCGATCCAGGTCCGGCAATTCCCACCTGTTGCCTCACGCTGTCGTTTGCCGATGAAATGCGGCCTGAGGACGCTTACGCTTGCGTCTCAGAGGGCTGTGCCTCTCGCTGGCGGATTCGTTCATGAATCTCATCGACCTGAACCGCGACGGCGGCATCGGCGCGAATTCGCTCTTCCTCCAGATCGGCGACATCCGGGTGCTTGTTGACAGCGGTCTGCATCCCAAGCAAGTCGGCCGCAAGGCTACTCCTGACTTGGCCAAACTCCGGGGCCAAGCCCCGGACATCATCTTTGTCACGCACTGCCATCTGGACCACATCGGCAGCCTGCCGCTCGCGCTGCGCGAGAATCCGGACGCGCTCGTCATCATGACGCAGTCCAGCCGGATGCTGATCGAGCGGATGCTGCACAACTCCGCGAGCGTCATGATGCGGCAGCGCGAGGATCAGAACATCCCCGACTACCCACTCTTCACCCACACGGAGATCGACCAGCTCGCCAAGCGCTTCACGGCCCTGCCGTTCGGGGTCAGCAAGCGCCTGCGGGTCCGCAAGGACGAACTCGAGGTGATCCTCCACCCCGCCGGACACGTGGTCGGGGCCGCCGCCATCGAGATCCGCCACAAGCACCGCGGCATCTTCATCACCGGCGATGTGCTCTTCGAGGACCAGCGCACGCTGCCGGGCGCCAAGTTCCCGGCCGGCCACTTCGACACGGTGATCATGGAGACCACCCGCGGCACCACGGCACGGTCTCCGGACCGGGGTCGCGTCACCGAGTTCGGCCGCCTCATCGCCAGCATCAACGACACGATCAACCGCGGAGGATCCTACCTCATCCCGGTGTTCGCGCTCGGACGCATGCAGGAGGTCCTCACCGTCATCCACGACGCCCGCAAGTTCGGCCATCTGGTCGAATGCCCGATCTTCGCCTCCGGACTCGGCATTGATCTCGCGGACTACTTCGACGAGATCGCCCGCAAGACCAAGCACGTTCGCTTCAACCGCGGCATCCTCAAGGAACTGAAGGTCAAGCCGCTGCCCAGGAAGATGAATCCCGGCGAGGATCCGAAGCAAAACGCGCTCTACATCATCAGTTCCGGCATGCTCGTCGAGAACACGCCGAGCTACACGCTCGCGAGCGGCCTGCTGGGTCACGCCCGCAATTCCATCGGTTTCGTCGGCTACTGTGATCCCGACACGCCCGGCGGCGCGCTGCTCGCGGCCAAGACCGGCGATCCGTTCCTCTTCGAGGCCGCCAAGGTGAAGACGAAGGTCAACGCCCACATCGAGCGCTTCCAGCTGAGCGGCCATGCCGACCGTGATGAGTTGCTGCAGTTCGCGCTCCAAACGGAGGCCCGCAGCATCGTCCTGACGCACGGCGAAGCCGCCGCCCGCGCTTGGTTCGCCCAGCAACTCACCGAGAAGATGCCGCGGACCAAGGTGATCGATCCGATCCCCGGCAAACTCTATCAGGTCTAGCCGGCGTTTCCTCGCCGTCCGCGATCGGGGACGGTTCCTTCGCGCGCCAGCAGGGCCCGCTTGCGCGCCACGCCCCAGCGATAGCCGGAAATCGCGCCGTTGGCGGCGATCACCCGGTGACACGGGATGAGCACCGCGATCGGATTCGCCCCGCAGGCCTGCGCGACCGCTCGGACCGCCCGCGGGCGGCCGGCCCGGCGCGCCAACTCGGCATAGGACACGGTCTCGCCGCAGGGCAACGCGCGCAACTCCGACCAAACCCGCTGCTGAAAGGGCGTGCCCGCCGGAGCGAGACGCAGCCTCACCGCGGCGGCCGCTCCGGGCTCCGCGATCACGCGAAGGACCTCGTCCACCGCGGCCTTGGCCGGCCCGGCAGCGGCCTCGCTCAGCGCCTCGAGCGGAAGGCGCTTCCGCAAGGCGTCCACCCCTTCGCGTCGGGTCCCGGAAAGAAACACCGCTCGTACGTCACCCTGCGCCCCAACCGCCGCGAGCACCCAACCGAGCGGGCTGCGCGCCTGCGCGAAGGTCACTGCGTGATCGCTGTCACTCGGGCTTCGCATGGCTCTTCTCCCTTTAGGTTCCCCGACGGCACGTCAAGCGGATCGCGTCTCAGGGAGCCGCCGGGATGACCCGCGCCGCGAGGATTTCCTCCAGCCGGGCCGCCACCGCCGGACAACCGGCGACATAAAAGATGCGACCCATCCGCAGGTCAAAGGCCCGCAGCGGGAACACCGGGCCGTTCAGGTAGCTCACGCGGCCACCTCCCGCCTCAACCAGAGGCACCGCGGCGGCAATGTCCCAGACCTTCACGTTGTGATCGACCGTGCCGTCCATGATTCCCACCCCCACGTAGGCCAGGTGCAGCGTGCTGCTGCCCAGCGCCCGCAACTTGCAGTGGGCCGCCACGTCCACGACGTGCCCCGAGAAGCGCTTGTCCGAGGGCGCGTGAAACCCGACGAGGCTCTGCGGACCCAACTCGCCGATCCGCACCCCCACCCGCCGGTCCCCGTCGAAAACGCCCCCCCCCCGCCCCCCCCGCCTCCACGCCTGGCGCCGG
>CAZEJZ010000107.1:0-8206 GCA_964512415.1 uncultured Opitutaceae bacterium | reverse complement strand
GCAGCGAACCTGCCTACCCTCCTTGAGCAAAGCCCCACGGAGAGCGCTGAGATCCTCCAATCGATTCCGAGACGCGCTCCAGATGGAGGCGCCATCGCGATCGAGCCGCCGCTCATCCCGCTCCTGGATACGACACTGCTCACCAATTCCCCCGGCGAGCCTCGCGTTGGACAGCAACTCATCTCCGAGATCGAGTCCGCCGACCGTGTCGACCTCGTGATGGCGTTCATTCGCCGGAGCGGAATTCTGCCCCTGCGGGAAAAGCTGCGGCGGTTCATCGAATCAGGACGGACCGTCCGAGTTCTGACGACCGTCTACACGGGATCAACCGAGCTTCAGGCGCTACAACTCCTGGAGTCGATCGGAGCAAAGATCCGAATCTCGTACGATACCACCGGAACCCGACTCCACGCGAAGGCGTGGCTCTTTCACCGGGAGAGCGGTTACTCGACCGCCTACGTCGGTTCATCGAACCTCACCCACTCTGCCCAAGTAAGCGGCCTGGAGTGGAACGTGAGAATCTCCGGCAAACGGAACCGCTCCGTCATCGACAAGATTTCGGCGGTCTTCGAGAGCTACTGGGAGCAACCCGATTTCGAGCCGTTCGAGGCTGAGCGGTTCATCGAAGCAACCAAGAGCGAGCGGCCAACGGCGGCATTCACGCTCAGCCCAGTCGAGATTCGACTCGAACCCTTTCAGGAACGCTTACTCGAGCAAATCGAGATCGCTCGTCAGCAGGGCCATCACCGCAATCTCCTGGTTTCCGCGACCGGCACGGGGAAGACCGTGATGGCGGCGGTCTTCTACGCTCGGCTCCGATCGTCCCTACCCCGCGCCCGCCTTCTCTTCGTCGCGCACCGAGCCGAGATTCTTGAGCAGAGCCGCGCCACCTTCGCGCACGCCCTGCGGGATGCAGGCTTCGGCGAGATGTGGGTCGGAGGTCAACGCCCCTCTGAATTCGAACACGTCTTCGCCTCGATTCAGTCGCTCGCCGCGAATGGTCTAGAGTCACTCGATCCGGCGCACTTCGATGTCGTGATCGTGGATGAATTCCACCACGCCGCCGCTCCCACCTACGCCAAGCTTCTCGATCACATCCAGCCGCGAGAGCTCCTGGGGCTCACCGCCACGCCCGAACGCGCCGACGGTGAATCGATCCTTAAGTGGTTCGACGGTCGACTGGCCGCCGAGCTTCGACTCTGGGACGCCATCGATCAGCATCGACTGACGCCGTTCTCCTACTTCGGAATCGCCGACGATCTCGATCTCCGCGAGATACCCTGGCGCCGGGGCTCGGGCTACGACGTCGACGGCTTAACCAACCTGATGACGGCGAACGACGCCTGGGCAAGGCGCGTGCTGCATGAATTTCATGAGCACGTCGGGGATCTCAAGTCCGCACGGGCGCTGGGGTTTTGCGTGAGCGTGACCCACGCGCGCTACATGGCGCGCGTGTTCTGCGAAAATGGCGTACGCGCCGAAGCCGTCTGGAGCGACACGGAGGAGACGGAAAGGCAGCGCGTCTTGAGGGATCTCCGCGATGGCCGCACCAACGTGGTGTTCTCCGTCGACCTCTTCAACGAGGGCGTCGATGTACCCTCCGTCGATTCGCTGCTGATGCTCCGGCCGACTGACAGTCCGACCCTGTTCCTGCAGCAACTCGGGCGCGGGCTACGCAAGAGCAAGGGGAAGTCCGTCTGCACCGTGCTCGACTTCGTAGGCCAACACCGGCGTGAGTTCCGTTTCGATCGACGCTTTCAAGCCCTGCTCGGAGGCAGTCGTTCTTCACTGGAACGGGAGATCGATCGCGGCTTCCCCTTTCTTCCCGCGGGCTGCCACATGGAACTCGATCGCGTCGCGAAGGAGCGAGTTCTCGATAGCATCCGGAACGCGATCCCGCGGTCGTGGAACGCAAAGATTCAGGAACTCCGCCAGCTCGCGGCAGAGCGTGGAGACGTATCCCTCCGACAGTTCCTAGAACTTTCCGGACTGGAGTTGGACGACGTGTACGACGGCCGTCGCTGCTGGTCCGATCTGCGCCGCGCCGCCGGCCTGTCTCCAGCCGACTCTGGGCCGGACGAGGTCAAACTCAGCGCCGCATGCGGACGGCTTCTTCACGTCAATGATGCAGAGCGACTCGCGACATGGAGCAGATGGCTCGCGATGAGTGAACCGCCGAGTCCCGCAACGCTCACGGTCCGCGAACGTCGCCTCCTGCTGATGCTGCTGGTCCAACTCTTCGATCAGATCGCCGATCAAGAGACCACCCTGGAGTCCGCCTTGGCTTCCCTTTGGTCGCACCCGCAGGTGCTGCACGCGCTCAGAGAGCTGTTCGACGTGCTGCTGACTCGAGTCGACCACAACACGATCGGCCTCAGTTCGCACCCGGTTGTCCCTCTAAACGTTCAAGCCCGCTACACGCGCCAGGAGATCCTGAGCGGGTCAGGCGTGAACGAACGGGCAAAACCGCTGACCTGGCGGGAGGGCGTTCGCTACGCCTCGGACATCAAGACGGACCTATTCGTGTTCACCCTCGACAAGACGGACGGAGACTTTTCCCCCACCACGCGCTACCGCGACTACGCCATCAGCCGTGAACTCGTGCACTGGGAGAGCCAGTCGGGCACCCATGCCGAAAGCCCAACCGGGACACGCTATCGGACCCATGCAGCCGAGGGAGGCGATGTGTTCCTCTTTGCCCGACTGACTTCAGAGGATCGCGCGTTCCACTTCATCGGCCCAGCGACTTACGTGAGCCACACGGGTAACTACCCGATGGCGATCGTTTGGAAGCTGAAGCACCCTCTCCCCGGCGACTTGTTCCAATCCTTCGCGGCCGCTGTTGCGTAGCTGCCGCCCACTGCACCCGTCTGTTTCCGCCGCAGCTAGTCTACACTAAACTCCATTCGATCTCTTGGCACAGGCCAGGCGTGCAGAGTAGAGCTGACGGGACGCACCGAAGCTGAGCCGTTGCAGATGAGAGTCTGGGAGGCACCACCCCTTCGGCAGATGTGAGCGTCGAGCTTGCGGCGGCTCCTGATTCGCGCCATCACTCAACCCGTGGACTTCTCGGTTGTCCTGCGCGAGCATGTTGAAAGGGCCTTGGCCGAGGTCGACGCTGGTGCATCTCCGGCGGGGTTCCGCGACTCGACCACCTACGATGTCATCCACCAAGGCCGACCGTATCCGCCCAAGCAGCTCATCGCGCTTGCGCTCCGGCACGCCACGGGGCGCGTCGTCACGGGCGAGGACTTCGGCGGCGGCGAAGGCACGGCCTGCTTCCGTCGGCTCCGCGAACTGGGATTCCTCATCACCGAGAAGGTGCGGGGCATCAGCAAGGCCAAGCTCGACCGGCTGGAGTATTGGATTGGCGTAACGGATCGGAGCTGGTTCGAATTCCACGCATCCAACCGGTCGGCCGAAGTGAACTTCTGGGCCCCCGGCGGCGAGCGAAGCTTCGGTGCCATTCCTGAGGGAGGCCTGTTCCTGTTCAAGCTGAAGTCCCCGGTAAACAAGATCGTTGGCGGGGGATGGTTCATGAAGAGCACCGTGCTGCCGCTCGAGCTGGCGTGGAAGGTCTACGGCACCGGCAACGGGGCTCCGTCCGTTACCCTGTTCCGGGAAAACATCACGCGCATGCGCGAACGCATGGCGAAGCCCTCTGGTCCCAATGTGTCCATCGGCTGCACGCTGCTGACCGACTGCTTCTGGCTGCCGGAGAACCAGTGGATCGATCAGCCCGCCGACTGGTCCCCCAACATCGTCCAGGGAAAATGCTACGATCCTGTCGAGGGGGACGGCGCCCGGGTCTGGAGGCAGATCCAAGAGCGGCTGCGGGCGCAGTACTTCCCAGCGGGCGTGGAGGAGGAGCAGGAGCGCTACGGGCGACCCTACATGGCCAAACCGAGGCTAGGTCAGGCGGGCTTCCGCGTCGCCGTCCTCGATGCGTACGGGCGTCGCTGCGCCGTTACCGAGGAGAAGACCCTTCCCGTACTCGAGGCCGCGCACATCAGACCGTTCGCGGACGGGGGCGGGCATGAGGTCGGCAACGGGCTGCTGCTGCGGTCGGACTTCCACACGCTCTTCGACGCCGGCTATCTGACCATCGACACCGACTTCCGCCTTCTGGTTAGCAAGCGCATCAAGGAGGAGTTCTCCAACGGACGGCACTACTACGAACACCACGGGGTCCGCGTACCGAATCTGCCGACCCTGACCGAGCTTCTGCCTTCCCGCGCCGCGATCGAATGGCGGAACAGCCGGTGGCTGGGTTGATCGATTACCCGCGAACAGCCGCCACAACTGGCCCATCCCGATGCGGCCAAGACCAGCGGCCGTCGATCGGATCGAGCCATTATCCCACCCCGGACCGTCCGGGTGAGGAGCGTTAGACATTCAGGGCAGGACCGCTCCGGCAATTGCACCGAAGCATGGCGGGCGCCAGCGTCGCACCGATCGAAGAGCTTCGTGCCAGATCGAGCGTTTCACGCTGCGGCGCACCTGTACCTCCAGTAAGGGCCTCGGTCCTGCTCGGCTCCGCGATGTGAAACGTCTGCCACCCGCTCCGGGAGCCAATTTACATTAAAGTCTTAATTGATAATCCATAAATTATGCCAAAATATCTTTATACAAAGTGTTTGTGCGGAATATAAAACGTGCCTACGAACCCGTCATGCCCACCAGACTTATCGTCAGCTCTGTACTCCTTGTCATCGTCTCCGTTTTCACCTCGGGCTGCGCCACCATCACGCGCGGCTCCAAGGATGTTCTCGTCGTTGAGAGCACGCCCTCAGGCGCGGACGTTTCGCTTAGTTCCGGACAGGCTGGAAGGACACCGGCGTCCTTCAAACTGCCGCGCGCGGACGCCCTCGTGGTCACGATTTCCAAGGCGGGTTATGAAACCGTCACGGTGAACGTGACGCCTCATATCTCTGGCGCAGGCGGCGCCGGAATGGCCGGCAACGTTCTGCTCGGAGGACTCGTCGGCGCAGCCGTGGACGCAGGTACAGGGGCAATGAAAGACCTGAAGCCGAATCCCGTGCAGGTCACGTTGGTCAAGCTGGAGGCCTCCCCGGGGACCGTCCAAGCTGCTCCGGCCGACAAATCTCTCTCCGACAAACTGCGTGAACTCAAGGTCGCCCTCGATTCAGGACTTCTTTCAAAGGAGGAGTACGACCAGCAGCGGGCAAAAATCTTGAAGTCCGACTCGTCGTCGGGATAGGGCTGAGCTTTCGCCGCCCCGGGGCGATCCTCGCACCCGCTCGTTCCGATGCCTCCACCCCTTCGCCAGCGACGAGCGGAATCCGGTCTTACGCCGTTCGACGATCGCGCCCACTCCCAGCTCGCGCGCTTCCGCGCGCTGCGGGTGGACCAGGACGCCGTCAAGGGCAGCGCACCCCACAAGCCGCTCCTGCTGCTCGCGGTGCTCGATCTCTTCGAGGCCGGCGGGCTCCGCGACGGGACGCTCGTCCGGTCGCCCGAGTTGGTCGTCCGCTTCCAGAACCTCTGGCCGCTCGTGGCCGCGCGACGGGGCAACAAGGGCGACATCCGGATGCCGTTCCACGCGCTCTCCAACGACCGGGTCTGGTCGGTCTTCGACGCCGAGGGCCGTCCTTCGCGCGCCCGGGAAACCAGCGAGGTGGCCCACCTTCACCCCGACTTCCTCGCCTGCCTGCCCGAGCCGCGGTTCCGCTCCACGCTGCGGCGCCAACTCGTCACGACTTACTTCCCCGCCGCCGAGCAGGTCGCGCTGTTCGCCGCCCTCGGCACCGCTGACGACCCGGCGGAGGCCGCGTCGCCGGGAGTCGCGCACGCCGCCGAGGATCCGGCCGTCTACCGCACCGCCCGCCAGCTCGGGCGCAGCGCCCGCTTCAAGACCGCCGTCGTCAGCGGCTACCGCTTCACCTGCGCGCTCACCGGCTACCGGCTGACCACCGCCGACCAGCTGGGCATCGTCGAAGCCGCCCACATCCACGCCTTCAGCCGGAGCCGCGACAACGAGCCCAACAACGGCCTCGCCCTCACCCCCACCGCCCACGTGCTCTTCGACCTGGGGCTGTGGAGCGTGTCCGACGACCTGCGTGTGCTCGTGAAGCCGGCGTCCTCCTTCCACGAGGAGGCCGGCCCCGGCGGTTTCTCGCTCCGCGCGCTCGCCGGGGCCCCGATCACCCTCCCCGCCGGCGCCCCGCTGCGCCCGCGGCGCGAAAACCTCGCCTGGCACCGCCGGGAGCACGGGTTTCCGCCGGGATAGGGTTTGCCGACTTGAGCCGCCCGGCTCAGTTCGCCGTGTCCGGTTTATCCTGACGACGTTTCCCCGAGTCCCTCTGGATAGGTTGACCGGAAATCAAACCGCGGCGCTCTACCACTCGAAAAGGCGCTTCAGCTCGTCGGCCTGCGCCTGAAACTTCGCCGCATTCGTCCGCTTGAGATGCAGGAGATTCTGCAGCTTCCACTGGATCGCGGGGGGCTCAGATGCCGAGGGTCAGGCTTTGTTGTTTGTTCTCCTTCCGCCCCAAACGTGCCTCGGTCGGATTCAGCCACGAGCACCGATGCCGGGAACACAGGATAAAGCCCCCTCCCGGCGGCTCGCCGGAGCGGAGCGCCGGGCTCAGCCGGCGGGGCCAGCGACACCGTCCGAGGCACCGCAAGAGAACTCGCTCGGGGCACACCCGCATCGCGGTCGAGGGCTGGCCTGCGAGCCGCCCGCCCCAAGCGTCCGACCGGCGTCTTAGCCCGCAACCGACCGGACCGAGCGGAGGAATCCTTCGAAGATCTTGTCGCGGATCTCGGTCGGAAATCCGGCCGGAAGTTCGCGCCCGGTGGCTTCGACTGCCTTGGGCGCAGCCCGGGAAACCTCGTGGAGCAGGTCCTGCGCATCGCCGAGCCCGGCCGCCCGCGCCGTCGCATCCCACGTGCGCGGGCGGATTTCCGCGAGTCTCCAGTGCGCACCCTTGCTGCGCACCGCCATGGCGAGTCTGACCTTTTTCGGATCGAGCGCGCGAGCCCCCCGTCCGATCACCGGCCATGCCGAAAGCACGTCGTAGAATGGCGTCAGGCGATGCCGGCCTCCGCGCTCGAGGAAGAGGGAAAAATTCTTCGCTTGACCGTCCGTGGCCGCCAGATGCCAGAAGACAATCTGGGCCTTCAAGAAGGCACGTTTGTCCTCCGCTGCCGTCACACTCGCATCCAGAACCCGCAGAATGTCACGCATCCCCGGTCCACCGTCCGCCTCGTACTTTTTCGAACCGGGTAAGCCGAGTGCCTGGCAAAAATCCTCCTGCGGGAGTCGCGCGATCCACCCCTCGGCCTGAAGCCGCCGGTCAAAGCGTTCCACCGACAGCACCTTCCGCCCACCAAACTGAAGGATTTCACCACGGGCGGTCGGCAGCCCCAGGTGCTGCATCAGCCGGGAGCAAAGAAACTCGTTCTCGACCGAATCCTTCATGTCCATCTGGAGCGCGCCGACCAGGCCAAGCGGCAGTTTCAGGATGTGCGTGGTGGGTGTGGCGCCGAGTGGTCGGCGCCAGCGGCCCCGGTGGTAGAGGAGCGCGGTCTTTTCCTGCGCGCCGGCGAGGGAGATCCGAAAATCGGACGCCTCGTCCTGACCCAAGACCCGGGCGGGCGAGAGACTCGCCGCAATCGCCGCCTCCGCCGCGCGCTCGTCCAGTGCCTCGCCTTCAATGCGGTCAAAGCCAATCGGCTCCTCGTCGCCCGGCAGCAGTTGAACGGCCCCGACGCAGTCGCGACCGATCGCCCGGAGCAGGTCGAACGCGTCCGTGGACTCGGCGCGGAATCGGGAGCGCAACCGATTGCGGATCGAGTCGGCATCGGGCAACAGATTCTCGAAGTAGTCGGCGACCCTCGCGCCGCGGATCGGCTCGTTTCCCAGGGTGAACGGCAGCGAGAGGGAAAGGGGGCGGCCCGCCGGTGAATCGACCCAGGCGGGATCGTAGGCCAGTGCGTGAACGCCACGCGCCACCGACCACGTCCCCACGCGCAGGCCGTTCATCCAGATGGAAAGGTCTGCGGAGCGGGCCATGCTACCAGTCTGCCGCCTCTGACCCTGTGGGCTTTCTGGCCGCCCTCCCCCTGGGTGCAGCCGGCGCCGGGCCGGTCGTCCGTTCCGCGACGAAGATCTGCCCGCCCAGCGTCGCGATGATCCTGGACACCTGGTCGAAGCTGGCGCGCTCCGGAGCCGCCTCGATCG
>CAZEJZ010000106.1:0-8273 GCA_964512415.1 uncultured Opitutaceae bacterium | reverse complement strand
GTCCATCCGCCGCGTCACGTGGCTCGTCGATTCCCGCCACCCGGAGGCCGCGGACTTCCTGACCGGCCTGCGGGCTTCGCTCAACGCGTGCGTCGGTGACACGCGCACCGAGCTCGCGATGGCGATCGGCGAGCGCTTCGCCCCGGTCGCCGAAATCAGCACCGCGCTCGGCTGGAAGGTGTCGGGCCCGGAGTTCCAACGCATCCGCTCCCACCCCGCCGTGCTCGGGGTCGAGGTCGAGGCGAAGCCGCTCAGTCTGAAGGAAGTCCGGCGCTGGCCCAAGCGCGGCGACCGCTAGCCGCCCGCGCGGTCACTCCGGCAGCGCCCGCGCGAGCCAGAAGCGGCACTCGTCCGAGAAGTCGCGCACCGCCGCCGACTCGCGCGCGACGTGCCGACGCATGATGTCGTACTCGCTCCGCCAGCCCGTCGCGGCGAGATCCTCGAGGATCTCATCCCGCGTGGGCAGGTGCATGAAGGTCCGGCCCGCTTCGTCCTCAAAGTAGCGGTCCCCAAAATCCACCAAGCGGGCATCCTGCTCCCCGCGGGCCCAGCGCCGGGCCTCCAGCTTCCAGAGCAGACGCTCCTCCCGCGAATCGTCGCGGTCGTGCGTGGTGAAGAGCAGGGGTGCATCGGCCGCGACGAGGCGATGGATCTCGCGCAGCGCCCGCCGGCGACGGGCGCGCCCGGGGATCTGCATCAGTCCGTTGAACATGAAGAGCGCCCCATCGAAGCGCGGCACGCGGCGGCAGCGCAGCCGCGCCGCGGGATCATCCTCCGCCGCCAGCGGCATCCGCGTCGCATCCGCCCGAAAGAGGTCCACTCCGAGTGCGCCGCGCTCCGCCATCAGCGCCTGCGCCTGCGCGACGAGCTCCGCCGCGAAGTCGATCGCCGTCAACGTCCGATACCCCAGCTCCCACAAGCCGAGGGTCACGCGCCCGGCTCCGCAGCCCAGTTCCAAGAGCCGCGCTCCGCGGTCCGGAAACGCGCGCTCGATCAGCTGACGCTCCGACGCCCACAAGCCAAGCCGGTGCGCCGCCCGCGCATAGTGCACGACCGCCACCGGGTCATTGAAGTCCGCTCGCACGGTCGCCGTCGTGATCCGTCCACCCGCCGGTTTCCGTGGCTCCGCCATCGCGCACGCCTCCATGCGGCTCAGCGGCGACGCCACGCCGCCACCGCCATGCCGTTGCTCCGCCACTCGTGCGGCCAGAGCGTGACCAGGCCCGCGAGCTTTCCGGGCAACACCACCTCGGGCACGAACTCCGGATGCGACGCGGAGAATTCCTCGGCCACGCCGACCGTCTCGCGCCGGGTCAGCGTGCACACCGCATAGACCAGTCGGCCGCCCGGCTTCACCGCGGTCGCCGCATGCCCCAGCAGGCGCGCCTGCACCAGGGCGAGTTCCGCCACGTCCTCCGGCTGCGTCGTCCAGCGGGCGTGGGGATTGCGCTGCCACGTGCCGACACCGCTGCAGGGCGCGTCGACGAGCACGCCGTCAAAGCGCGTGCGCGTGGGCAGGCGTTCCCCACCCTCCCAACGCGCCGTCCGCACGTTGAACCGACCGGCCCGGGCACAGCGCTGGCGCAGGGTCTCCAGGCGACGCAGCGAACGGTCACTCGCCCAGATCAATCCCTTGTTCTCCATCAGGTCCGCAAGGTGCAGCGTCTTTCCACCCTCGCCCGCGCAGGCATCCCACCAGGTCTCGCCCGCGCGGGCCGCGCACACGTGGCCGACCCACTGCGAGGCGAGGTCCTGAATCTCAAACGCTCCGCGCTGAAAGGCCTCCGTGCGGTAGAGGTCCGTGACGCCCTCGTAGCGGAGGGCCGACCACGGCTGCGCGAACGTCGGGAGGTCCGCGGGTTCGCGGCAGTGCCCCAATTCCCGCGCGAGCGCCGCCGCGGTCCCGGGGCGCGCGCGGAGCCACAACGGCGGCTCCTGCTGCCAGAGCCGCAGCGTCGCATCCGGCACCTCCATCTCCTCGTGCAGCCACGCCGGCACCGCCCGCGCCGCGAGGGTCTCGGCCTTGAACGACTCGGGGCGCGTCTCGAAGCGCCGCTGCAGGGTCAGCGCCGCATCAAGCTGTCGCTGCTCGGACTCCCGCGAATCCAGCCAGCCCCGCCACCGGAAGAAAGCGAACACGGCACGCGCCATCGCCTGCTTGGCCGCGCCCGAGAGCGCCCGCTGGGCCGCCAGTTCGCGGCGCAGCGCCGCGTCCGCCGGAAGCTCCGGCGAAACGGATCGCAGCACCCGGGCCGCACGATTGAGGGTGGCGGTGTCGAACACCATGATCCGCCATTCGCGTCCACGCGGCGGACGAGCGCAACCCCCAAAGCGTGCCGCCCGCTACCCCGCGCGCAACTGCGCCTCGGCCTGACCCACGATGTCGACCCCGACCCGGCGACTCCACGCATCAAGCAGGCGTCGCGTGACCGGACCCACCTTCCCGTCACCGACCGTCAGGCCATTGAACCGCGTGGCCGGCATGATGCAGTAGGGCGTGCTCGTGAAAAAGACTTCGTCCGCCGTCGCGAGATCGTAGCTCTGCAGATGCGTCTCAACCGTCGGAATGCCCAGCTCGGTTGCCAGCTCCAGCACGGTCTGGCGGCTAATTCCCGCGAGGCAGTTGTCCGCCGAGGGCGTTCGAAGGCGACCACCGTTCACGACGAAGATGTTGCCGCCCTTGTTCTCCGAGACGTTCCCCTGCACGTCGAGGATCACGACCTGAGCATCAGGGTCGACCAACCGCGCCTCCTGATCCGCCAACGTATAGAAGAGCCGGCTTCGATTCTTGATTCGCGCGTCGAGCGACTGCGCCGGGATGGCGCGACTGAACGACGTGACCGCATGGCAGCCCTGCGAATAGTACCGCGCCCATCCACGCAGATCCATCGGGCTGTTGAAGATCATGATCGTCGCCGGATTGCGCTGCGCCGGATTGGGCCCCGGCTTGGTCAGGCCGCGCGAGAGGTTGTGGACGATCCAGTAGTCCTCGTGCGGACCGATCAGCGCGAGGTTGCGCTCCAGCAACTCAAGCGTCGCAGCCCGCAACTGCTCCCACGAAACGCCGGGATCAATCCGGCAGACCTTCAGCGAGCGGAACAGGCGGTCGAGATGCTCCTCGAGCCGGAACGGCACGTGGCCGAACGTCCGGGTGGATTCGGTGACGCAGTCACCGAGAAGGATCGCACTGTCGAAAATCGAGATCTTCGCCGCCGACTCCGGCACCAGCGCGCCGGAAAGATGAACGAGACGCTCAGAAGGGGAGGTCATGGGGAAAGGGGGGTAAACGCGTGCGAGAGGCGCCGCCAATGAGAGGGAGCCTCAAATCCAATGCAATCCCTTAACGACAAACACGCGGCGCAGGAATGAAGCCCAATGTGACAATCGAACAAGGTTTACAATTGTAACAAAGCCGATACGGACTGATGCCGTATGTTCTCGCTGCGCAAACTCTTCGGGAAGGATGAACGGTTCTACGACCTCTTGGAGGCGAGTGCCGAGGAGGCCCTGACGAGCACGAAGTTGCTCGCCGCCTATCTGCAGCGGAGCGGTGCCTACACGGCGACCAGTGACTTGGATGACTTCATCCAGAGCCGCCGCAAGGACAAGCACCTCACGCGGCAGATCACCGAGGAGTTGTGCCGCACGTTCGTGACGCCGCTGGAGCGGGAGGACATCGAGGCGCTGTCGCTCGCGCTGTACCGGATTCCCAAGACGGTGGAGAAGTTGGTCGAGCGCCTCTCCATCTTCCCCGGCAAGCTGCCGCGCGAAGGTTTCCTGCGGCAGGCGGAACTCTTGGTGCAGGCCGCCGAGGCGGTCGTGTTCATGGTGCGCCAGCTTCGCCGCGGCGCCAAGCTGGAGACGGTCCAGGGCGCGAACGACCGCCTGCAGTTCGCCGAAGGCGAAGCGGACAAGGTGATGCTCGGACTCCTCCGCGATCTCTATCAGGGCCCGCGTGACGCCAAAGAGACCCTGATCCTGCAGGAACTCTTTGAGATGACCGAGAAGTCGATCGATCGCTGCCGCGACGCGGGCAGCGTCGTCTTCCAGATCGCCCTGAAGTACTCCTGAGCGGACCTCGGCCCTCATGACCCTCTTCCTGCTGGTGCTGCTGGCCGCGTTGGTGTTTGAATACATCAACGGCTTCCACGACGCGGCCAACGCGATCGCCACGGTCGTGTCCACCAAGGTGATGACGCCGCGCCAGGCGCTGGCGATGGCGGCCTTCTTCAACCTCGTCGGTGCGCTCTGGGGCACCGCCGTGGCGTCGACGATCGGCAAGGGCCTCGTCGACGCCCACGCGATCACCATGGTGACCGTGCTCTGCGCACTGCTCGGGGCGATCATCTGGAATCTGTTCACCTGGTGGCTCGGACTGCCTTCGAGCTCGAGCCACGCCCTCGTCGGCGGGCTCTGCGGAGCGGCGCTCTCCACCAGCGGAGGCCACTGGAACGTCCTGCACTGGGCGACCACCGATGCGAACGGCAAGCTTTCCGGGCTGTGGCCCAAGGTGGTGCTGCCGATGTTCACTTCGCCGCTCGTCGGATTCATCATCGGCGCGCTCCTGATGTACACACTCTATGCGCTGCTGAAGCGGACGCGCCCCCGTGTCGTCAACGCGATCTTCGGCAAGCTCCAGATCGTCAGCGCGTCGTGGATGGGCTTCAGCCATGGTTCCAACGACGCCCAGAAGACGATGGGCATCATCGCGCTCGCGCTGTTCACGGGCACGCAGAGCGGCGTGTTCAATGACCTGCCGTCATGGCTCGCCTTCCTGCAGACGCCGGTGTTCAAGGTCGACCGCTGGGTCATGGTCACGTGCGCGATCGTGATGGCCGCCGGCACCGCCGCCGGCGGGTGGCGCATCATCCGCACGATGGGTCACAAGATGGTCAAGCTGCAGCCCGTGCACGGCTTCGCCGCGGAAACCACCGCGGCCGTCATCATCCAGACCGCCACCCACTACGGCATCCCGCTCTCCACCACGCATGTCATCTCCACCTCCATCATGGGCGTCGGCGCGACGAAGCGCTTCAGCGCGGTGAAGTGGGGCGTGGTGAGCCGCATTCTCTGGGCCTGGGTGCTGACGATTCCCGTCTCCGCGCTGCTGGGCTGGGCCTCGCACGAGCTGATCCACTTGATCTTCAGGCTGTGATCCGAGCGCGGGGACGCCGCGCGAATCTCTCCGACCCGAGAGGCCCGCATGCGCCGCGATCCCACCGCTTGTTCAACGGCGAAAGAGGTTCCCCAACGCGTTCAGGTCCTTGAGGGGCGCCCGCTTGGCCGCCGCCGGGCTGGATTCGCCCGCAGCCGGTGGAGGACTCGCTGGAGGCGGCAGGGGCCTGACCCGCGGAACGTCACGCGCCGCCCGCGGCTCGTCCCCACCGGCCTGCTCCGCCGCGAGGGCGCGGTCAAGCTTCACGGCCGACACCGGCTCGGCCGTCCCCAACTCCTGCGCGAACACGCTCACGCGAAACTCCTCGACCAGCCAGCGCACCGGGTCGTCCCACGCCCGCCGTGCCGCCGCAGCGAGGTACGGCGCAACCTGCCGCGCTCGCTCGGCATCCTTGGCCGGCAGACGCCGCCAACGTTCCCACCTCGCCCGCATCGCTCGCAGATAACGGGGCAGGTGCACGAGTCGCTGATACGGCACCAGGCGCACGAAGTTCTCCGGCAGGAGCGCCTCCACGTCCCGCACTTGGCCAGGATAGGGATGCGCTCCGACCAGGAGTTCCTGCCGCAACTGCAGGACTTCGCGGAGCAGGTCCGTCAACCTGGGAACAATCCCCCGCAGCTCCGAGCGCGCCCGCTCGACCGCACGCGCGAATCCAGCCGCGTCGCGCTCCGTCACCCGGTCCGGATCCGTCGCCCAACGCCGCAGCGTCACGAACGCATCCGCCTGAATCGCCTCCGAGGTGGTCAGGGTCGCGAGCAACGCGCCCAGCGATCGCAGCTCCCGCAACTCTTTCTCCAGCCACCCGAGGTCACGGGCCAGCTGAAGGTCGAGGAGACGGCCCACGCCGAGATGCGTGAGCCGAGATGCCTCTTCCGCCGTGCGGACGAGGCGCAACGCGACGCCGCGGTCCCCGGGCGCCAGCGCCGGAAAAGCCTCCACCACGACCCCGGCCTGGTCGGTGACCTTCACGCTGGCCGGAACTTCCCCGAAGGCCCACGTCTCCGACTCCGCCCGCTCCCAGCGCTGGCGCGCCCGCCGCCACGCCTCCGGGTCCTCGCGCGCCACGGAGAGCGACGCGGCCTTCGCGTGGCTCGCGAGGGCTGCACGGATCTCGGCGAGGGCGCGACTCGCCACCAACACGTCACCGGTGTCGTTGACCACCCGGACTCGCACCTGCAGATGCGACGGCAGGGGCTTGGCCACCCACGCGGCACGATCCGCCGCGAGGCCGAATCTCTCCGCCAGATGCTCCTCCAAGAGATCGACCAACGGTGGCGCCGGGTCGCGCAGGCGGGCGCGCGCCGCCACCGCATCACTGACCGTCCGCACCGACTCCGCCAGCGGCACGAACACCCGACGCTGCTCCTTCGGCAACGCGCGCAGGTAATGCTCCACCTTCGCCCGCAGGTGGCCCGGCACCGCCCAATCCAGCGAGGCCTCCGTCAGCGCCGCGACGTCCCGCACGTTCACTTCCACCTGCACGCCGTCATCCTCCTGACCCGGGCGATACGCGTACTGCAGCGGCAGGACGCGGTTCTCGAGGGGGAGCGACGCCGGAAACGCCGCCTCATCCGCCGTCGGTACATCCGGGTCACGCAGGTCATCCGGTCCCACAAACAGGAACCGGGGATCCGCACCGCGCCGGCCGCGGACGAGGTCGATCAGCTCTGCGACCGACGAGACTCCGCCGCGCAGGTCCTCCGCCGGCTCCGCATCCTCCTCTGGGAGCAGGCGCTCCGCGTAGAAGCGGTACAGCGCTTCATCCAGGTTCAAGTAACCGCTATTCCGGGTCCGGGTGAGGAGGCTCTCGACCTCCGCCCGCACCTTGCGATTGCTGGCGAGGAAGTCGAACGGCCACGTGATCGTGTCGCCGATCAATCCCTCCCGGATGAAGATCTGCGTTGCCGCCACTGGATCCACCGGTCCGAAGCTCACGGCACGCGCCTCCAGTTCCAGGCCGTAAAGCCGGGTGCGGCGCTTGACCATCACCTTGCCCGCCTCGGCGTTCCAGAAGGGTTCGCTGTGGCTGCTCCGCAGCAGGTGGGAGCCGAGATCAAGGACCCACGCCGGATCCACGCGCGCGCAGGTGCGGGCGAAGAGGCGCGAGGTCTCAACGATTTCCGAGGCCATGATCCAGCGGGGAACCTTTGGCGCACGCTTCGGCGCCGCGCGGCCCTCGCTGCGACGATGGGAGAGGCCGCTCACGCCGTAACCGACGCGGAAGCCATCGATACGATCCAGTATTGGGTTTTCCCAAATCTCGTTATCTGGTGGGGGATGGCGGCGCCGATCGTCTATCGTTTCAGGCCGCTCGGCGATGACCCGGGAATGTGCTTGATGGAGGTGTATCTGATGCCGCCGGCGCCAAAGGGGGCTCCGCGACTCAAGCCAGCGCCGATCACGCGTCTCACGATCGACCAAAGCTGGACCCAAGCAAAAGAGCTCGGCGGACTCGGGGCGGTGTTTGACCAGGACGTGGCCAATCTCTGGGCGATCCAGAAGGGTCTGAAGGCGATGAAGGGCGATCAAACAACGCTTGCCCGATATCAGGAGAATCGCATTCGGCACTTCCACGCGGTGCTCAATGAATATCTTCAAGAGAGCTCATGATTCATCGCGTCAGGGTTGAGCCGTCTGCGCTGACTTTCGCAGTCGAGGATGGCGATGACGTACTGAGCGCCGCACGCGCTGCCGGCATCGTCTGGCGTAGCGTCTGCGGTGGTCACGCACAGTGTCGAACGTGCTGGTTTGAAGTGATTTCTGGCGTCTTCGAACCACCATCCCCCCGCGAAGCTGAAGCCATCCGGCTGCTCCTCGGCACGACGAACGCAATTGGCGACCTGCGGCTTGCCTGTCAGGCGCGTCCGCGGTCCGATGCGACGTTGCGTAAGGTCGGCGTGCGCAAGGATCTGCCTTGACTTGAGCTCTCACTCGCCCGCCTGAACCTCTCGCGTCCGCGATGCCAAGGGGGAGCGAGCCTCTTCAGGCCCGGGAAAACAGAACTAAGCGCTTCCGAGAGAAGCCTGTCTGGCCTCAAGGTGCTCTTCGTGCGCGCGCCGCGCGGCGCGGTAGGGTTTCAGAGCCGACCACAACAGGA
>CAZEJZ010000105.1:0-8298 GCA_964512415.1 uncultured Opitutaceae bacterium | reverse complement strand
GCCGCCGTTGCCGCGGAACTCTCCGCCGGCCGCATCCAGGCCGTCCGGCCCGGTGCCTATCCCTTCGGCGACCTCTACCTTTCAAAGGTCACGCAGGCCATGAGCCCGGACGATCAGGCGGTCCACGTTCTGACCAGCGTCGTCGACCGTCCGGAGCCCGGCCTCGCCCTGATCGACGCCGGCTCCAAGACGCTCTCGCCCGACCGCACGCCGGAGGGCCTCCACGCCGTTCCCGCCGACGGCCGCGACTTCGCGGTGATCCGCCTGAACGAGGAGCACGGGTACATCCGCGGCCCGGCGACCGACAGCCTGCGCATCGGCGACCGCATTCTTCTGGCACCCTCCCACGTCTGCCCCGTGTTCAACCTCACCGACACCGTGGTGGCGACCGAGGAAGGTCGCCCGATCGACTGCTGGAGAATCGAGGGTCGGGGCAAGGTGCAGTAGCCAACCCAGCCTCCCTCTCGTCCCCGCTTTCTTCACCCCCAACCCCTCGCGACGAACCTCATGTCCGCACCCCCCCTCCTGTCCCGCGCCTGGCTCGTGGTCGGCATCCTCTGGGTCGTCGGCTGCCTGAACTACCTCGACCGCGTGATGATCACGACGATGCGGCAGTCGCTGACTGACGCGATCCCGATGACCGACGCGCACTTCGGGCTGCTGACCTCGGTTTTCCTCTGGATTTACGGCCTGCTCAGCCCGTTCGCGGGCTTTCTCGCCGACCGCTTCAACCGCTCCCGCGTGATCGTGATCAGCCTGTTTGCCTGGTCGGTGATTACTTGGATGACGGCGCATGCGACCACCTTCAACCAACTCCTGCTCACCCGTGCGCTGATGGGCGTGAGCGAGGCCTGCTACATCCCGGCGGCGCTCGCGCTGATCGCCGACTACCACCGCGGCAGCACCCGTTCGCTGGCGATTGGTGTGCACATGACGGGCATCATGGTCGGCTCGGCGATGGGCGGGCTCGGCGGCTGGATCGCCGAGCGCGAGGGCTGGGCGCACGCCTTCGAGATCTTCGGGCTTGTCGGCGTCGGCTTCACGGTCATTGCGGCGCTCTTTCTCCGGGATTCGCCGCGCGAGTCCCATCAGGCATCCGGGACCGCTGCGGCGGAGGCCGTCGGCCTCGGCGCCGCGCTGCGCAGCCTCTTCTCCAACCGCGGCTACCTCTTCGCGCTCGCGTACTGGGGCCTGCTCGGCCTCGCCGGCTGGGCGGTGGTGGGCTGGATGCCCACCTACCTCACCGAGCACTTCAAGCTGTCGCAAGGCGCGGGCGGCCTCTCGGCCACCGGCTACTACCAGACGGCCGCGCTCGTCGGTGTCCTCCTGGGCGGTATCTGGGCCGACCGCTGGGCCCGGACCAACCCACTCGGCCGGATCTACGTGCCGCTGCTCGGCCTGCTCATCGCCGCCCCCGGGATCCTGCTGGCGTCCACGATCAACTGGCTGCCGCTCGCGCTCGCCGGGCTCGTCATCTTCGGTCTCGCGAAGGCCTTCTCCGACTCGAACATGATGCCGATCCTCTGCATGGTCTCGAACCCGAAGTATCGTGCGACCGGATACGGGTTCCTGAATCTGTTCTCCTGCGTCGTCGGCGGGGTGACCATCTACGCTGGCGGCATGCTGCGCGACGCCCACGTGGACGTGAGCCGCGTCTTCCAGTTCGCGGCGGCGAGCGTCCTCGTCTGCGCCGTACTCCTCGCCGCGATCCGCTCGCACGCCCGCGCCTCCAACTCATGAGCACCCCCACCGCCCTCCCGCCCCGCGCCTGGCTGATGGTCGGGCTCCTCTGGTTCGTCGCCTGTCTGAACTACCTCGACCGACTGATCCTCATCACGATGAGGACGTCGGTGAAGGCGGAGATCGCCATGACCGACGCGCAATTTGGCCTGCTCACGTCCGTCTTCCTCGTTTCCTACGGAATCCTCGGTCCCGTCGGCGGCTATCTCGCCGACCGCTTCAACCGCAGCCAGATCGTCGTCGTTTCCCTCTTTGCCTGGTCTGCCTTCACGTGGCTGACCGGCCACGCGCACTCGTTTGCGGACCTGCTGATCTACCGGGCGCTGATGGGCATCAGCGAGGCCTGCTACTTCCCGGCGGCGGGCAAACTCCTGATGGACTATCACCGCGACCGCACGCGCTCCCTCGCCAACGGCATCCACCTCAGCGGCGTGATGGTGGGTTCGGGACTGGGTGGGCTCGGCGGCTGGATCGCCGACCGCCACGACTGGCGCTTTGTGTTCGAACTCTTCGGCGCGCTCGGCGTCGTGTACGCCGTCGTGGTCTGGATCTTCCTGCGGGACCGCCCCGCCTCTGACTCCAGTCCGGCGGTCGCGAGCCCCGCGGCGCCGCCGGCCGAGGCCTCGCTCGGGTTGGGCGCAAGCCTGCGGGCACTCTTCAGCTCTCCGGCGTACATCCTCGCCTTGTGCTTCTGGGGCTTGCTCGGCGTGGGCAGTTGGACGGTGATCGGCTGGCTGCCGACCTATCTGACGGAACGCTTCAGCCTCAGCCAGGGCGAAGCCGGCCTGTCCGCGATGGGCTACATCTACAGCGCGAGCATGATTGGCATGCTGGTGGCGGGCTACTGGGCGGACCGCTGGAGCCTCCGCCAGCCCCGGGCCCGCGTCTGGGTTGGCATCATCGGCACCGCCCTGACCGTGCCGGCGATCCTGATCATCGCGAATTCGCCGTCGCTTCCGCTGCTCTTCGCCGGCCTCGTGCTCTACGGCCTCGCCCGGACCTTCCCGGACGCCAACATGCTGCCCATCCTCTGCCAGATCGTGGACCGCCGGGTGCTGGGGATCGGGTTCGGCATCCTCAACATGCTGGCCGTGTTCGTCGGCGGGGCCAGCATCTACGCGGGCGGAGCACTCCGCGATGCGCACGTGCCCATCACCGCCGTCTTCACCGGCGGCGCCGTCACCATGGCGATCTGCGCGTTCCTGCTCTGGCGCGTGCGCGCCCCAGCGCAGAACGCCGCCTCGCCGTCACCTTCCTCCTCATGAACTTCGTCAAAACCATGACGCCGCGCGACGAACAGATCGCGCGCTCCCGACTCGCCGGTTTCTTGCCGGCCGAAGCCTACGATATCCACGCCCACCCGTACCATCCGGCGCACTTCCCGCCGGGAACGTGGCCCTTCCTGCAGGACGTCGGCGTGCTCGGCTGCGCCGAGCACCGCGACGGGGTCCAGCGCTACCTCCCCAACCGCACCCTGCACGGTCTTTATTTCGGTCTGCCGCGCCGCACCGGCGATCGGCCCGCGATCAATGCCTGGGTGGCCGACGAGGTCAGGAAGAATGGCACGCCCTTGAGCCGGGCCCTGCGGGTCGTGGCTCCGACGGATAATCCCGACGAGGTGGCTGCCAGCATCCGCGACGGGCGGTTCTGCGGGATCAAGGTCTACCACTGCTTCGCGGATCGTCCGGACACGATGAACGCCACGATCGAGGAGTACGCCCCGGAGTGGATGTGGGAGATCCTCCACGAGACGCGCGGCGCCATGATCCTCCACATCGTCCGCGACGGCGCGATGGAGGATGAGAGCAACCAGCAGCAACTCCGCCGTCTCTGCCGACGCTATCCGAATGCGCGGATCATCCTCGCGCACGTCGCCCGCAGCTTCAGCTACCGGAACGCCCGGCGCGGCCTGCACGTGCTGGCGGATCTCGACAACGCCGTCATCGATACGTCCGCCATCTGCGAAGCCGAGTCCTTCCGCGCCGCGATCGAAATCCTCGGTCCGCGCCGCATTCTCTGGGGGACGGATTTCGCCGTCGACGGCGTCCGCGGCCGCTGCGTCACCACCGGTGACCTATTCTTCTGGCTCCACCCCGAGCTGATCAAGCCGGAGCACCGTGCCCCGACGAACAACGACATGACGCTCGTCGGCATCGAGTCCGCGCTGACGCTGCGCGAGGCGTGCGAGGATGCGGGACTCACTCAGGGTGACCTCGACGATCTGTTCCTGCGCAACGCGCTGCGCACCCTCTCGGCGCACCTGCCGCCGGCCGCCGTACCCGCGCCCGCGAACGGCATCGAGCTGTGGAGCCGCGCCAAGCAGGCGATCGCCGGCGGCACCGGCCTTCTCTCCAAGCGGGCGGAGATGTTCGACGAGCGCTCGTGGCCGGCCTACTTTTCCCGCGCCTCAGGCTGCAACGTCTGGGACCTCAACGGGCAGCGCTACCGCGACTTCGCCGGCGGCGTCGGGGCGATCCTGCTGGGCTACGGCGACCGCGACGTCGACCGGGCGGTCGGCCGCCGCATCTCCGCCGGCACCTACTGCTCCCTAGTCAATCCGCAGGAAGTCGAGTTGGCCGAGACCCTGCTCTCCCTGCACCCGTGGGCCGGCAAGGTGCGCTACGCCCGCGGCGGAGGCGATGCCATGTCGATCGCCGTGCGCGTCGCCCGCGCCGCCACCGGCCGCTCCGGCGTGGCCTTCTGCGGGTACCATGGCTGGCACGACTGGTACTTGGCCGCCAACCTGGGCGAGCAGGGTGCGCTCGACGGACACCTCCTCCCCGGCCTCGAGCCCAAGGGCGTTCCCCGCGAACTCCGCGGCACGTCGCGGCCCTTCAAGTACAACGACCTTGCCTCCCTGGACGAGGCGCTTGCCCGTCTCGATGGCAACCTCGCGGCGATCGTCATGGAGCCGATGCGCTCGCAGACGCCGAAGGACGATTTCCTCCAGAAGGTGAAGGCGCGCGCTGCCGCCGCCGGCGCGGTCTTCGTCGTCGACGAGGTCACCAGCGGCCTCCGCTACGGGTTCCCCGGGGCGATGGCGCGACTCGGCATTGAGCCCGACATTGCCGTCTACGCGAAGGCGATGAGCAACGGCTACCCCTTCGGCGCCGTCGTCGGCCGCGAGAGCGTGATGCAGCAGGCCACCGGCAGCTTCATCTCGTCGAGTTACTGGACCGACGGCGTCGGCCCGGCCGCCGCCCTCGCCGTGCTCGCGAAGGTCAAGCGGCTCGGACTCTTCGAACTGATCTGGGAACGCGGCACGAAGTTCCAGGCCGGCATGCGCGAGGTCGCCGCCCGACATCCGCTCTGCGCCCTGACCGTCGGCGGCATGCCGAGCACCCCCACCCTGACCTTCGGTCTCGGGCCCGACTCACCGCTGGCGCAGACGCTCTACATCCGCCGCATGCGCGAGCGCGGCTTCCTCGTCGCGAGCTACTCATACATGATGTTCGCCCAGCGCGATGAGGACCGGAGCGCGATGCTTGAGGCCCTCGATCTGACCCTCGCGGACGTCTCCCGCAGCATCGAGCAAGGCACGCTTGAGGCCGACTCCGGGGTCGCCCGGGGCCTGCGCGGCTTCGCCCGACTCGCCTGATCGCGGCACCCTCACTTCATGAACGCCCTCCGCGCCTCCGCCTTCCAAGACTCCGGTCATGCTCCGCTCGTGCCGGTCGCCGGCTGGCCCGTCCTCCCTGCGGGCTGGGTCCTCGACCGGGTGGTCGGCGTCGGCGTCGACTCGCACGGCCGGATCTTCGTCGCTCATCGCGGCGAGCATCCGTTGCTGTGCTTTCACGCCGACGGTCGATTCTCCCACGAGGTGGGCGCGGCGCACCAGCGCGCGACCACCGCCTACGACCTGCGCGGGCCGGTTCCGATTCCGATCGCCACCCGCTGCTGGCTCCACGGCCTGCACATCGATCCGTGGGACAACGTGTGGATCACCGACGTCGGCCGCCACGTCCTGATGAAGTTCTCTCCGGAGGGAGCGCTTCTCCTCACGCTCGGCGTCGATGGCGAGTCCGGCTGCGACGAGCGCCGCTTCGCCCAGCCCACGCACATCTGTGTAAACCGGGCCGGAGAGCTCTTCATCACCGACGGCTACGGCAACTCACGCATGGTGCACTGCCGGGCGGACGGCACCTACCTGCGCGAGTGGGGACGGCGCGGCACGGAACCCGGCGAGTTCCACACCCCGCACGTCGTCACGCTCGCCGATGACGGCCTCCTGTACATGACCGATCGCGAGAACGACCGCATCCAGGTCTTCACGCAGGCCGGCGAGGTGGTCGCAACTTGGCCGGGACTGCATTCGGTGGACGGGCTGCATGCGGCCGCGGACGGGTTCATCTACGGCTCATCCGGGATCGACCGCGCCGTGATTCGATTCGATCGCACGGGACGCATCCTCGCGGTGTGGAGGGCGCCCGGCGGCTGCCTGTACCCCCACGGCATCTTCGTTACGCCGCAGGGTGACCTCTATCTTGCGGACACCGGGGATCGCTGGGAAGTCACCGGGCCGCGTCCGGAGGAGCGGCGCAACCTGCCCCGCACGGGTCCGGATGGCAGCGCGGTGTTCCGGTTCCGTCTTCCCCGCTGACGCGGGCTGAGTCGTCATGCTCTTTCCCACGCGGCGCAGCGATCCGGGCCTGTACCCGCACCGGCACGGATTGTACTTTTCCTTCTTCCACGCGCTGAACTGGCAGGTAGCGATCGGGGCGCCCACCACCCTCTTCATGCAGCAACTCGGGGCGGATTCCTTCCAGCTCGGGTTGGTGGTGTCGTGGACCTTCCTGCTTACGCCGGTCCAGGTCATCGCGACCGCCTTTCTGCCGCGGATCGGTTTCAAGCGTTTGGTCCTCGCCGGTTGGGACGCGCGCGCGTGGTGCCTGCTGGTGCCGATCGTCCTCGCGTTGATGGCACCCACCGGGCGGGTGCCGTGGATGATCTACGCGATGACCCTCTCGACGTTCTGCTACTGCGTCGTGCGCGCGGTCGGCACCGGATCGATGACGACCTGGATCTACCAACTCGTGCCCTCCGACATCCGCGGCCGCTACTGGGCGACGGAGCAACTCATGTCCGGCACGGCCGTGGTCGGCGCCCTGCTCTGCTACGCGGCGCTCTTCGCCGTCCTCCCGGTCTACCGCGCCTTCCTCGTGCAGTACGTCGTCGCCTTCGTCGCCGCGTGGGTGGCCTCCCGGCACCTGCATGCCCTTCCGGACGTCGAACGGCCGAAGATCATGAACCTAGAGAAGATCGTGACCGACACCCCGCGGTGGATCACGGAGCCCGGCCTGTTTCGGACCTACCTCTGGATGTCGGTGCCGCTCTTCGTCCTGATCACGCCGATCGCACCCTTCGTGGCGTTTCATCTTCGCGGCACGACCGGGCTGGGCAACTCGAGCATCCTGATGCTCACGATGCTCACGTACTTCGGCCTGATGGCGGCGAACCTCGTGATGCGTTCGCGCATGGATGCCATCGGCGCGAAACCCTTCTTCCGGCTCTCCTACCTCGCGCACGCTGCGATCGCGGTTGGGTGGATCATCTTTCTGGTCACTCACGGTCGTTGGCTGATCATGCTCCCCGTTCTGTTCTTTCTCCAGGGCGTCGCCTCCGGCTGCTGGACGTCCGCGAATCTCAACTACCTCGCCAAGATCCTGCCGGAGACCGACCGCGCCCTTCCGGTCTCGATCCACGGTGCGGTGATCACCTTCCTCGGCGGCTGCTCGCCCGTTCTTTGGGGCTTGTTCCTGAAAGGCGGCGCGGACGGGACGACCCTGAGCATCCCGGTCTTCATCGCCTTCTTCGCCAGCCTGCTGGTCGGGTGCATGGTCCTGCTTGCGCTCCTCGACAGCCTGCCTGAGAAGGCCGGCCGCGTGGATCCGCTCATCAACGGCACCTGGCTGATCCGCCCGTTCCGATCGATGGCGAACCTGATCAATCTGATCGAGCCCAGCGGCACGCCCAAGCCGCCTCCGGACCAGCCCAAATGACGCGCCCGGAGTGAGCGCCGCGCTCTCCGGTGAACCAGTGCGAATCAGGAACTGTACACCAGTTCCTCGGCCGTCAGTTCCCGCGCCAGCGACACGTTCTCGGACCGACTGATCAGAAGCATGTTGTGGTCGATCAGTTCCTGCAGGTGAAACTCCATCTCACGCTTCGCCGCGATGGGATCGGACCGCAGGATCGCCTGATAAATGTCCTCGTGCTTTTCGAGGACCGTCAACCGCCGCGCATCCATCTCCGCCTTGCTGACAGTCGCCTGCCCCGGCAGCGTCGGCAGCGCGAGCACGCGGTGAATCACGTGGAGACGAAGAATCTCCTTCTTCATCAACTCATTGTCCGCCGCCGTCATGATCGCGATGTGGAAGCGGGCGTCCTCGCGGGCCAGTTCGTCGGGGTAGGCGTGGTCCTCGCCGGACTGGATGATCTTTTCCGTGAGTCGGCGCATCGCCTCGAGCGCGAAGCGAATCTCATGCAAGTCCGCCTCGCTTCGATTTTTCGCCGCCAAACCCGCCGCATGGCTTTCCAGCGCCAAACGTAAATCACACA